>NZ_JBSWYY010000003.1:0-287692 GCF_056161325.1 Alteromonas sp. ABE4_545 | reverse complement strand
TCGCCAGCCGCGTAGGCCGTATCACTTGCCAGCTCAAAGCTCGTGCCTGAGCCCGTCGTCCAGTTATCACCACCGTCTAGGGAGTATGCCCAGCTCGCTGCATCTGATGCCAAGGTCACGTTAATGGTGGCATCATTGGTCAGGCTATCGGTTGCAGAACTGCCGCTGTCTGTCGCTAACACAAAGCTTGGTGCGGCAATCGTCACATCTGTTTCAATGGCATTCGTGTTACTGGTTACTGAAGAGGTATTTCCCGCAGCATCGGTTTGACGTACTTGAATGTCGCCAGCCGCGTAGGCCGTATCACTTGCCAGCTCAAAGCTCGTGCCTGAGCCCGTCGTCCAGTTATCACCACCGTCTAGGGAGTATGCCCAGCTCGCTGCATCTGATGCCAAGGTCACGTTAATGGTGGCATCATTGGTCAGGCTATCGGTTGCAGAACTGCCGCTGTCTGTCGCCAATGCGAAGCTTGGTGCAGCAATCGTCACATCCGTTTCAATAGCATTAGTGTTGCTGGTTACTGAAGAGGTATTTCCCGCAGCATCGGTTTGACGAACCTGAATATCTCCAATGGCGTAGGCCGTATCACTCGCCAGCTCAAAGCTCGTGCCTGAGCCCGTCGTCCAGTTATCACCACCGTCTAGGGAGTATGCCCAGCTCGCTACGTCTGACGCCAAGGTCACGTTGATCGTCGCATCGTTGGTCAGGCTATCCGTTGCTGAACTGCCGCTGTCTGTCGCCAATGCGAAGCTTGGTGCGGCAATCGTCACATCCGTTGTAATGGCATTCGTGTTACTGGTTACTGAAGAGGTATTTCCCGCAGCATCGGTTTGACGCACCTGAATATCGCCAGCCGCGTAGGCCGTATCACTTGCCAGCTCAAAGCTCGTGCCTGAGCCCGTCGTCCAGTTATCACCACCGTCTAGGGAGTATGCCCAGCTCGCTGCATCTGATGCCAAGGTCACGTTAATGGTGGCATCATTGGTCAGGCTATCGGTTGCAGAACTGCCGCTGTCTGTCGCCAATGCGAAGCTTGGTGCAGCAATCGTCACATCCGTTGTAATGGCATTCGTGTTACTGGTTGCCGATGACGTATTTCCCGCAGCATCGGTTTGACGCACCTGAATATCGCCAGCCGCGTAGGCCGTATCACTCGCCAGCTCAAAGCTGGTTCCTGAGCCTGTCGTCCAGTTATCACCGCCGTCTAGGGAGTATGCCCAGCTCGCTGCATCTGACGCCAAGGTCACGTTGATGGTCGCATCGTTGGTCAGGCTATCTGTATCGCTTGCTCCCGTGTCACTCACCAATGTCATCGTAGGCGCATTCGGCGCAGTAACATCACTTTGCAACACGTTTATTAACACCCCATTACTCATCTGATCATCAAGGGTGTAATTTACTGAAATACTGCCATCACCAGCAGCTTCAACTACCGCAGAACTAATCTCTAACTGCGCAGTGCCATCCGAATTGATATCGGTTTCAGTGATCGTGTATTCAACGTCTTCACTTCCCCAATGCAATGTGAGCACGTCACCCACATTGAGTCCATTTATAGAAACGAATACACCACTTTGTACCTCTTCAGCAGATAATCCACCAGAAGCATTTAACACGACAGGAACTGCAAGTGATGCCGCCTCTACAGTCTCAGTCCCGTTTGATTCTGCTGCGGTGTTATAGGTATCTTCGCCTGAATCGAGTAGGTCCAAACCTTCCTGAGTTAGCGTAACGGTTCCGTCGTCATTTACGATGATAGCGCTCGCTAATTGCGCTAAGGTATCAGCAACACTACCAGTACTTGCGTCAACACCAGACAATATAGCTAATACCTGGCCATAAAGCTCCGCTGCATTTACACCATCACTTGAATCAAAATTACTATCTAAAACATCAGTAGCGGGGTCGGTTACAGAAACTAAATTAAATAACGTTGCAACAACATCGTTACTCGCCATCTGTGTTTCAGTGACTTGGTTGTCGTCTTCCACGCCTCCCATTATAGCTGCGAGTTCAGTGACTGGGGTAACGTTAATAGTGACATCCGATTCACCATCTACACGAGCCATTGCACGCAGACTAGAGCCCAAGCTTACACTTGTATTAGTGGTTTCGTCGTTATAGTCCCCTAAGTCACCGTTTATATCGGTAACCTTAACCAGTAACACACCTGAATATTCCGATTCATTAGCAAAAACATAGTCACCTTCACTAAAATCATGTTCAGTTTGTACAAGAACATTACCTTGTGCGTCATAAACTGTTACCTGCATAACTGAAGTAAAAGTACCAGCTGTTGCACTAATGGTAATATTGGATGGCGGGTTGGTTTCAATCGCGTCTATATTGGTCGCGACACCGCTCATGTTGCCCGCTACATCTGTCTGTCTAACCTGAATATCACCTGCCGCATATTCAGTATCTTCAGCCAATTCGAAACTCTGTCCTTCACCTGTCTGCCATGTAACACCACCATCAACAGAATACTCCCAACTTGAAACATCCGAGGCCAACGCCACGTCGATAGTTAAGTCACCGTTATAAGTTAATACGGCATCACTTGGCGGAGTTGTATCTGTTTCGATCGCTTGTTGGTTAGAGGCCGCGTCTGATACATTGCCCGCTGCATCGATTTGTCTAACCTGAATTCGTCCCGCTTCATACTGGCTGTTTTCAGCCAGTTCAAAAGAGTGGCCTTCACCTGTGTTCCATGTTTCCCCGGCGTCTAAGGAAAATTGCCATGTATCGGCATCATCTGCCAATTCAACCGTGATTTGTTGACTATTCGTCACCCCATCACTATCGCTGACACCCGAGTCATTAACTAAATAAAATGAAGGTGCCGGTGGCGGCGTGTTGTCTTTATGAGATGAAGGGTTGGTTATTGCGCCCAATCCAATAGCACCAATCGCGGCTCCCCAAAGAGCCTCACCTTTACTAATATCACCCACAAGAGGCTCAGCTAACCACGAGGATGAATCTGAGTGTTCCGCGCTAATTAATGTAGAATCGATATCATCGACAACCGCAACATTTTGCTCAAGGGATACCTGAATTGCATTGTCGTAGAAGTCTGCAATGACAAGAATAACGACGCCATTGTGTACAACTTTGAGGTCTTGACCATCACGTACTCCTGTGAGGTTTTCTGCCGCCTGACCAGTGTCGGCGTTGCTCACCAGTAAAGACATACCATTTATGGCTTGTATTGTTGTAATTTTTGAGTCTGAAAGTACTTGAGGTGAAGCGGTATTGTGATCAATGACGAGATGTAGCTTAGCCATACACATATTCCTTTAATTACGGCAGAAAGAGATTTTAGGCAGATGATTGGTATTCAACCATTGCTAGCGCGTGATAGATGATAATAATAAAAAAATAAATAGATTCAATACAATTTACATCATGCCCTTTTAAAACTGATTCCTTTGTCTTTACAGAGCAATAACCAACCGTCAGGCTTGGATACCCAAGCCCTCATGGCGCGACATCGCGCGGTTGCAGCACAGTTGGTGAGTTAGCACTCACCTGCTAATGTGAGTTTGTAATGAGACAAATAGGTGTCAACATCTACGTCACAACACACTTTTTGTACAGGGAAATCTGCCCATTCGTCGATGGGATAGCGTTTTTCTGCGACTTTCTGAATAGTGTGCCCAATGGCTGGTCCATCGGTTACCACTCGGATCGGGCCGGAAATGGTTTGATATAATTCTGGGGCGATGACGTACATCACTGCTGAAGAATCGTGTACGTAGATGCCATCTACCTGATCGGTTTTTTGATGGAAATCAGCATAAAAGCGAGTGATATCATAAATAAATGCACCGTACTTGGGCGAAGATTCACGCAAGTCAGCTAAGTAAGCATTACTCATGATCGTTTTGGTGGTGACATCTAACCCAACTACAGTTACGGGCCAATCTGCAGTGAGCACCTCATCAGCAGCATGGGGGTCGCCAATAATATTTGCTTCAGCAAAAGGCGTCACATTGCCGGTTTTCCCGTGATGACCAAAGGCGCCGCCCATGATCACAACCTGTTTAACCCATTGGGTGATTTCGGGGCATTTTCTCAGCGCCAACGCCAAATTAGTCATTCGCCCCACAGCAACAAGGGTAATCTCACCTGGGGAGGCTTTTACTTTTTCTATAATATAATCATGAGCTGGCAATTCGACCGTAGCGGGAAGATCGCTCTCATCAATGTCGATGTTGCCTAAGCCATTATCACCATGAACAAAGTCTGCTGGCTCGTCAACGGGAATAACAAGAGGCTCAGCAGCGCCACGAGCCACATCTGCCGCAAGACCAAATCGCTTCTTGAGATACAAAGCATTACGGGTGGCCGTTGCAATATTCGCATTACCAAACCCTGTAGTAATACCTATTAAATCTATTGATGCACTCGCCTCGGCAAATAAAATAGCCATCGCATCGTCGATACCTGGGTCGGTATCAAAAATTATCTTTTCCAATTCATCCTCCTCATGAAGTTGACGATGCTGGTGCTTTTCTTTCGATAGCCAAACACATGCCAAAGCATAGCGTGACTAAAGCATAGCCCAACCACGTCATCACAATTGCGCTTTTCACGCCGGCCAACTGTACCACCCAGCCAGACAAAGCGGGCGCTATAGTACTTCCAACACTACCGCTAAACAGTAGGAAAGTAACCAGCATCGCGGGCGCTCTAGCAATTTGCTGAGACCCAACCGACATCGCGATTTTATAAATACAGGTTGTTAATAAGCCAAATAAGTAGCTGGTACCCAAGAACCATTCTGCCGAGTCGGTCAAAACAAAGTTCAAGGTAATCACACACGAAACCAGCGCAACAATCATTAACAGCCAACGCTGGGGGACTTTATTCACGATAAATGAGGCGGTAATTAAACCGAATATCGACATCCCCCAGTAGTTGCCTACTACCGCTGCGGAAGCCTTTTCTTCCAGAGAAAAGGCCAATTGAAGGTAATTGGGTGCCCACGTCAAAAATGATGTTTGAGCTATTAAGTAAATACACACCCCGACGGCCATTAACCCCACTCTTGGGGTTAAAATAGACATAAACTGTTGCAGTGCATTCCCAGCGTCAGCGTCACTCGCTTCGGTCGACGGGAAACGCAAAAAGAATAACAGTGCCCAAAGCATCAAGGCTAATACGCCCACTGTGGCGTAACTCATCGTCCACGAAAAACCGGTAGCAACAATCGCTGCCGCGAATGAGGGAAAGAGATAACCCGCCGCACTAAAAGAACAGTCAGTGGCGATAAAAGCCGACGCCCGTTGCCCTTCGTGATAGGTTTTAGAAATAATGACAGCGCCACCAGAAAGGCCGCAACCACAGCCAAAGCCGAGCAGTAATAACATACTTGCTAGCACACTGAATTGTGTTGGCTGAATGAGAACAAGCGCCAACATTACTCCTAAGAACACGCTGTAGTTAGTTAACAACACCGGCTTAATAGGGTAGTTGGCGTAAAGAAAAAGGGAAGCAAATGTGCCGCAAAGTGCACCACCCGTTAACCAGGAGAACACAACCACAGTCTGTTCAGGTGATGCACCAAGCGACGCTGACACAGCATTGAGAATCACACCAATCTGGGTCAACAATCCTGCCATCACCATATAACTCATAAAAGCTACAGCGGTCAGAAGCACTCGGTTCATAATGTCTGATCCATGACGACGGCAAAACAATGTTATACCCAGTTATTGCCTAAACAACAATCCCTAAACGCCATTTTCTGGACCATTTGGTCAAATTTTTAGACCACTGCTTTATTTTGGGTAAGACGCACTATTATGGACCGCAAAAGGTACATTTATTTAACATTAAAATTACGTTTTTATGCTTAACCATTGAGCCAATTGGTGCAACAAGTAGAGTCAGTGGCATCTTATTAAGGGAAGCCACATCATGAAAAAAATTGCTTTGTGCGTCATCACCGGTTTAATGGTGGGAGCATGTGCGCCACCAGAGCACACCACTACGCAAGCGGTTGTAGAAAAACCACTTTATCTCGACACCACAGCGACCATTGATGACAGAGTGGCCAACTTAGTCTCTCGTATGACGTTGGAAGAAAAAGTTTCTCAAATGTACAACGCGGCGCCCGCTATTCCTCGTTTGAACATTCCTGCCTATGACTATTGGAACGAAGCATTACACGGCGTGGCCCGAGCAGGTAAAGCTACGGTTTTTCCTCAAGCAATTGGTATGGCGGCCATGTGGGACAAAGACCTCATGTTGGACGTGGCGACGGCCATTTCTGACGAAGGCCGAGCCAAGCACCATTTTTTCTTCGACAATAATGTGCACTATCGCTATACCGGCCTAACGTTTTGGTCACCGAACATCAATATATTCCGTGATCCTCGCTGGGGTAGAGGTCAAGAAACCTACGGTGAAGACCCTTTCCTCACTGGCGAACTGGCCATCCCATTCATTCACGGTTTACAAGGTGATGATGACAAATACCTAAAAACAGCGGCAACAGCAAAACACTTTGCCGTTCACAATGGCCCAGAGATTTCACGTCACTCAGACAATTACGTGGTCAGCGATCAGGATTTGTACGAAACCTATCTCCCAGCTTTTGAAAAAGCCGTGGTCGATGCCGATGTAGAAGCGGTAATGTGTGCTTACAATCGGGTTAACGGTTTGCCCGCCTGTGGCAGTGAGCAATTGTTAAAAGATGTGCTGCGAGGTGAATACGCATTCGATGGACATGTGATGTCAGATTGCGGCGCCATTGCCGACTTTTACGACCCCAAAGCTCACAATGTGGTTGCGGCACCCGCCGTTGCCGCAGCATGGGCTGTCGCCACAGGCACAGACCTCAACTGTGGTACGGGTAGACTCAGTACCTTCGCCAACCTGACCTATGCTGTTCAAGAGGGTCTGATTGATGAGTCTCTCATTGATCAAGCCGTTACTCGACTATTTAAAACCCGCTTTAAGCTAGGAATGTTCGACCCCAAAGCAGACGTTGCGTACGCCAACATTCCGCTGTCGGTTGTCGGCTCGCCCGCGCATTTATCGTTGGCCGAAGAAGCATCTGCACGCTCGCTGGTTTTACTCAAAAATGATGGTGTTTTACCCTTAAAAGGCGCGCCTAAAATAGCCGTAATTGGCCCCAACGCCATCAACGAAGATGTGTTGTTAGGGAATTACAACGGTTTACCCATTAACCCTGTCAATACACTACAAGGGCTGAAAAATGCCTTCGGCGAAGACAATGTTACGTTTGCCCCGGGGAGCGCCATTATTGCCGATGTCTATGGGCACTACACCACAGTGCCAGCTGACTTATTTACGTCAACAAATCAAGCCGGCATCGCAGTACAAGGCTTGCAGGGACATTACTTTACCGTAGTTAAAAATGCGATATCAGACTACACCCAGCTCGACAGCGCATACGACTTTGCTACCACGCCCTCCATGATCCGCACCGACGCCAATATAGATTTTTATTGGGAGCGCTCACCGCTGGATGACAAAGTAATGAGTGAGTTTGGCGTGAAATGGCACGGCACGCTGACACCAAAGATGAGTGGTGATTATCAGTTTAATGAAGTAGCGACGGTTCGTATAAACGGTGAAATAGTTAACGGCACTGTGAATTTACAAGCCGGGAAAGCCTATACGTTTGACGCAGAACAGCTCTTTTTACGCAATCCTTGGAATAACACCGTACCGGCAATTCAACTGCAATGGGTGAACACATCTGAGCCTCTGCTTCAACAAGCACTCGCCACGGCAAAGCAAGCTGACGTCATTGTAGTTGCAGCGGGAATATCACCGCGCGTAGAAGGCGAAGAAATGCCAGTTAAACTCGAAGGCTTTAATTACGGTGATCGCACCGACATTGATTTACCAGCAGAGCAACAGCGGCTAATAAAACAACTTCACACGCTGGGCAAGCCAATGGTGTTGGTCAACTTTAGCGGTAGTGCTATGGCGCTCAACTGGGAAAATAACAACCTCAATGCCATTGTGCAGGCGTTCTACCCAGGTGAAGCAACGGGAACCGTTTTAGCGCAAATACTCAAAGGCGAACGCAATCCATCCGGTCGCCTGCCCATTACTTTTTATCATGGAATTGAAGGTTTTGCGGCGTTTGATGATTACGACATGACAAATCGCACCTACCGCTTCTTTAAAGACGAGGTGCTGTATCCGTTCGGTTATGGCTTGAGTTACAGCCACTTTACCTATAGTGATCTCAAATCGCCAAACAGTATCACAGCGGGACAAGACTTATCTCTGTCTATAACGCTGAACAACCTTTCAGATATGGCAGGAGATGAAGTAACACAAGTGTATGTAAGCATGCCAGATGCGCCAGTGCGCACACCACAAGTTGCTTTAAAAGGCTTTACTCGCACAACAGTGTCAGCCAATGGAACACAACAAGTGAGCATCACGGTGCCAGCTGATGAGCTAGTCTACTTTAACGAACAGGGTGAAAAAGTACCCTACACAGGCAAACTACAGGTGAGTGTAGGCAGTGGTCAGCCAGCTTACACCGCTGAAACGGCAAAACAGACCGCGGTTGTCGTCATTCAATAAAAAGTAAGACGCACCTACGCGATATTACTGCGTAGGTGTGGTCTCACTCTCGATAGAGGCAACCAATGTCTCAATCGCGTCGACAACTAAGTCTGGCTGAAACTTGTGTATCCCATGCTGTTTTTCTCTCGTAAATATGACTGTACTTTCTGATGAGCGGCCAGCAATATCTTCTTGCAACAATGCCCAGCTATGTTCTCTTTTCTGTTCTGGCTTTAACTCAACAGAAGGTACGCCACGCGCTAGCACCACTACAGGTAAAGCATTAAATTGGGGGTGTAACGATGCGAGTTGAGCCAAACTCTCGGGGAATAATGCGGCTTCATCTAGGCTTGTGTATTGATGTTTTGTCGTGCTTTTTTTCGCTTTTTCTTCAGGGTTTTTATTCGACAAGTACAATCTAGGCAGCCCCAAGGGCGCAGCCCACATGCCAGCTCTAACCACTGCTTTTTGGATCAAGCTGGGAGATGGCATGTCTTTAATTTGGCGTTCATGTGCAGAGTCAACCAACACCAACCCAGCAACCTTGTCAGAATAAGACAAAGCATAATATTGCATTGTAATCCCCCCCATTGAATGACCAACAAGTATTATGGGGCCGCCAACATCTAATTGTGTTAATAGTGCGTGCAGCTCGGCAGCGATTGTTTGCGCGTCACGTACTGACTGGCTTTTTTCGCTCCACCCTAGCCCAGCACGATCATAGGTGATCACTGTTGCAAACGACGACACGTCAGCGGCAACGCGGTGCCATACTGACAAATCATCCCCCATACCAGACTCAAACACCACGGTTACGTTACCTGAGCCAGATTGCTCGGTATACAATTGAACCCCACCCACATCGACAAATTCACCCGACGGCCGGAATGCTTTTTTATCTGAGTAAGTAGCAAAGGATTGATAGACTCCACCCACAATAGCTAGAGTAATCACGCCTACCAGTATCAATTTAACGAGCATTTTCACTGTAACTTTTCCTTGTCAAAATTGTCTTTCTCGCTACATCTTGCCCTAACTGATAGAGATGTAAATCTTCAATAGCGACAACAATTCAAGGTTTCTGTCCGTGAAACCCACTGCACAATGCTTACTACCACTGATAGTTCACGCTGAGCATGAACTGACGAGGACGTCCCGGAAAATATCTATCGCCGCTGAATCCTGTGTAATCCGCTCGTTCGGCATAGTTTTCATCAAATAAATTGGTCACACGTGCATACACCGCCAACGACGGTGTGGCTTGCCATTGACCTCTAACACTGAATAAATCATGGCCCTCGTATTCATGCAGGTTTTCGGGATCAGTGTAGTACTTACTCACATGTTGCCACTCGATACTGACGTTTGCCGTACCCGTTGGTGACCAACGCAAACGCGCGTTAGCTTGGGTTCGCGGTGCTGAATCAATGTCGTTGCCATTGATATTTACCTCACCTGAAATCACATCATACTCATAAGTGTGACGTGCATGGGTTGCTGCCACAGCAATATCCCAAGTGGGAGATAACTGGTAGTTAACTTCCACTTCAATACCTTGATGGCGAGTTTGCCCATCATTCACGTTGAAATAATCACTGTCGCGGAAGATCACATTGTCTTTGTCCATCCAAAACGCTGAAACCGTATAAGTGGCATTTTCGGTTGCCCCTTTTACGCCAAACTCCACACTATCCACCGTTTCAGTGTCTAAATCTGCCACTGTTTGCGCCCGTTGTAGGCGATACAATTCGGTGGCTTGGGGGGCACGGTAGCCGCGCGACACATTGGCGTATAAATAATGGCCCTCGTCCAACGCATAACTCACACCTAATTTAGGCGATAAGTTGGAAAAACCGTCACTGCGGCTTTCAGGCCGTGTGTATCGACAGCCCCCCATTCCACAGGTTGTGCCATCTTCACGAACACGACCACTGTTCATGTTATTGGTGTAGTCGTATTGCATAGATTCAAAGCGCGCACCGGCTGTGATCAACCATGCATCAGCGTGCCATTCCACCTGCATAAAAGGCGCGATCGAGGTTGCATCTACGTCGTAATCATAATGCTTGCCTTCAGGCACGGTTTCGACCAAAAACGCCGAGCCAACCGTAGGCCCATCTTGATATTGCAGCAAACCGCCACGGGTAAACTCTGCATCAAGCCCCATGCTTAAGCGCGTACTCGCAGAGAACTGATGGTGCCACACACTCTGTACGCCCACGCCTTGCTGATTGTTTTTTTCCATCGGCGTGCCGGGCAAAAAGTGCATTAAAAACTGCATGTCCTGATCGCGTGCATAAGGCGTAATCACAAATTCGTCATCGCCATTTTGCCAACTCACACGAGACCACAAACGCATGGATTCTGCTTTGCGAAATGCTTCGGGGTTTTCGTTACTACGTGCTAACGCGTCATCTTTGTAACTCTCGAATCCCGTAATATAGCCAGCGGTTTCCTGATCAAGGTTGGTATAGGTAAACCCGGTATCCACCTGTAATCCATTTCCACGCCATTGATGACGAAGATTCACTTTTTCTTGGTCTACGCTCTCTTCATTGCGATAACCGCCATCGCGAGTCACACTTGCATTAACCCCCACACCGCCATTATCGAGAGCGGTGCCGGCGCGCAATTTGCCCCGAACATAACCATAAGACCCCACATCAAGCCCTAACATGCCACCACCTGCGGTGGTGTCGGGAGTAATCACATTAATCACACCATGAATGGCGTTAGCACCGTAAAATGCACTGCCAGGGCCTTTTAATACATCAATGCGCTCAGCCATTTCAGAATGTGCTTCAAACAATTCGTTGATGTTACAAAAACCCGCAGCGCGCAGAGGAATACCATCTTCGGCAGTTAACAAGCCACCGCAAGCGCCTGCACCCGAGAGTACGGGAGAGCGCAAAGCGGGCAAATACTCCATACCATTACCACGATGAAAGGTCGCGCCTGCCACATATCGCAACACCTCTTCGATATGTGTTAGCGCTGTGCGTACTAGGGTGTCTTCACCTAGGGTACTAATCGCTAGCGGCATGGCATTGGTGGCATCCGCAGTACGCGTAGCGGTTGTTGTGATCCGTTCTATTGAAGGCGCTTCTTCAGCTAGGACGTCCGCTGTACCTAATGCGCTTAAAACAGATAAAGACAAAAGGCGTATTGCCCACTTTTTTGGTTGCATCATACGTGTACTACTCATAACGATTACTCTCGAACCTACGTGGCTTTATTCACATTCTTGTAACAACTTATGGTAGGCAGTCGTTAAAAGAAAAGATAGCGCCGTAGTCTGCACTTTGAGTGGCATAAATCTAGTACTTTGATGCCAGCTACTGCTGCCCTGTCAGCACTACTCCTAAAGTAGTACTCCCTTTGACCCCCACTATTTGCCAACTAAAGTGTGAGACAACCTACCCGAATGAGGAGTACCCATTTTTCTTCATGCCCACAATACTCAACCCATAACAAAAAAGTGTGACGGCATGACCGATCACCAGTGAGAGTGACCATTGGGACAGGCAGTACCGGTGCTCCACGCAAAAATAACAACTTTCTATGAGGTTACATATGAAAAATAACAATTTTGCGTTCAAGCCGCTATCTATTGCCTGTCTAACATTGCTCTCATCCGCCGCGCATGCAGGAGTCACCATTTATGATGATCCTGAGGTTGCCACAGTGTCGGTGGATGCATCTTTCAACACCTTTTATGTAAACAGTACCAGTGAAAACCTTGCAACCAACGAAGAACGAGACCAGTCACGGGTCAAAATGGGCTTTTTGCCAAACTGGCTCGGTATGTCTTTTAGTAAAGATATGGGTGACGTCAAAGTGGGTGGCCGTTCGTCATTTTGGGTGACGATTAACGACAGCAATACAGGCGTTACATCAACGGGTATCGATGTGCGTCAGTTTTACGCCACCCTCGACTTTGATTGGGGTCAAATATTGGTCGGAAAAGATTTTACTTTGTTTAACCGCAGCAATATTTTTCTCGATGAGATCTTGCTGGGCTACGGCAACGTGAATGACACACTCGGTTTAATTGATGGCCAAGGCGTGTCGTTCGGCAATATCGGAACGGGTTATACCTATCCTTTCCCAAACGCGCAAATTCGCTATACCTCTCCTGAGTTTGCAGGCGGGTTTAAATTGGCGATTGCTGCTGTCGATCCTTCACCGGTGAACAACGCCGACGACCGACAAGAATCGGCTCCACGTTTTGAAGGGGAGCTTACTTATAACACCAAGTGGGACAACAGCAGTCTAAACGCATGGGTAGGCTTTTTGTCACAAACCAGTGAGTCTGACACCGCTGGCGATATTGATTCTACCGGCCTGTCCTATGGCGTAAAAGTTGGCATGGGCGGATTCTCGCTACACGCATCTGGATACAGTGGCGAGGGTATTGGTTTGCTATTGGGGCCAACAGAAGTCGCACTCACAACTGGCTTTATGTACGACACCAACTATAACGAATTAGACAGCGAAGGCTATTTGCTTCAAGGCGCATACACCATGGGAGCCAATCGGTTTGTCTTGTCATACGGACAAAATGAAATTGGCGACAAGGTATTGGTACAAGAAGGTATGCAAGCCGCAGTATTCCACAACTACAACGCGAATGTGACCTTCGTTTTGGAGTACTCAACAAATGAAATCGAAAACGTTGAAGATTCAGACACCATTGCCCTTGGCGCAATTGTGAATTTTTAACGCTGCTTTGGGTGCCAGATAAAGCAGCAATCAATCGGTACGGCTGTTAGAGCCGGTTGGTGCGGACTCAAGTTCGCGCCAGCACATCTAACAAATCTGGCAACGCTTTTATAACTGAATACCGGAGTAAGCAAAATGATTTACGCAGCACCTGGACAAGAAAACTCTGTCGTAAGCTTTAAACCTCGTTACGCAAACTTTATCGGCGGCGATTGGGTCGCCCCTGTTAAAGGCCAATATTTCAACAACGTATCACCTGTTAACAACGAAGTGTTTTGTGAAATTCCTCGTTCTAGCAAAGAAGATATCGAACTAGCACTCGATGCCGCGCACAAAGCAAAAACCGCATGGGGCGAAACATCGGTGACTGATCGCTCAAACGTGTTGTTAAAAATTGCCGATCGCATCGAAGCCAACCTCGAAGCCCTTGCTGTAGCGGAAACTTGGGATAACGGCAAAGCGGTTCGTGAAACCTTGAATGCAGATATTCCGCTGGCCGCCGACCACTTCCGCTATTTTGCTGGCTGTGTACGCGCACAAGAAGGCTCAATCGGCGAAATTGACAAAAACACTGTGGCTTATCACTTCCACGAGCCGCTAGGTGTAGTCGGTCAAATTATTCCTTGGAACTTCCCACTATTGATGGCAGCGTGGAAAATCGCACCAGCACTAGCGGCGGGTAACTGTATTGTGTTGAAGCCTGCTGAACAAACACCAGCCTCTATTCTTGTATTAATGGAAATCATTGGCGATTTACTACCGCCGGGTGTGCTGAATGTGGTTAACGGCTTTGGTAGAGAAGCCGGTGAAGCGTTGGCGACCAGCACGCGCATCGCGAAAATTGCCTTCACAGGCTCTACACCTGTAGGTTCACACATCCTAAAATGTGCTGCGGAAAACATCATTCCATCAACCGTTGAGCTAGGTGGTAAGTCGCCTAACATCTATTTCTCTGACGTGATGAAGCACGAAGATGAATTCCTCAGCAAATGTGTGGAAGGCACTGTACTGGCGTTCTTCAACCAAGGCGAAGTATGTACTTGCCCATCCCGTGCATTGATTCAAGAAGACATGTACGACGACTTTATTTCATTGGTTATTGCTCGTACACAGCAAATCAAGCGCGGCAACCCACTCGACACAGACACTCAAGTAGGCGCTCAGGCTTCTGCTGAGCAATACGACAAGATTCTTGGTTACCTTGAAATTGGTAAGAAAGAAGGCGCACAAGTGCTTATTGGTGGCGGTCCAGCTAATGTTGAAGGCTTCAGCAAAGGCTTCTACGTTGAACCTACGCTGTTGAAAGGCACCAACGATATGCGCGTGTTCCAAGAAGAAATTTTTGGTCCTGTTGTGGGCGTGACTACCTTTAAAGATGAAGCAGAAGCGTTAGCCATTGCTAACAACACTGAGTTTGGTTTGGGTGCAGGTGTGTGGACACGTGATACTAACCGTGCATATCGCATGGGTCGTGGTATCGAAGCGGGTCGTGTGTGGATGAACTGCTACCACGCCTACCCAGCACACGCAGCATTTGGTGGTTACAAGAAATCGGGCGTAGGTCGTGAAACGCATAAGATGATGCTAGATCACTACCAACAAACCAAAAACTTGTTGGTGAGCTACGACGTTAACCCACTGGGCTTTTTCTAAAAGCGTTGCCTGAAAAGGCGTAAGTCGGGGCTCCCGCTGTATTTGTGGGAGCCTTTTACCCGTTAGCGGGGCGGTAAAAAAACCGGAGTAACCATGAAATTTGTGTTGTGTATTTGGTTATCTAGTCTCTTTTTCTTGGCAGCCGCGCACGGGGCAACGCCAACGGTCAAAGTGGGCGTATTGAAATACGGCACCCTGAACTGGGAAATGGACGTCATCCGGCAACT
Organism: Alteromonas sp. ABE4_545; assembly: GCF_056161325.1. Lineage (NCBI taxonomy): Bacteria > Pseudomonadati > Pseudomonadota > Gammaproteobacteria > Alteromonadales > Alteromonadaceae > Alteromonas > Alteromonas sp. ABE4_545. Next base: position 272,531 of record NZ_JBSWYY010000003.1, on the reverse strand, counting down.
CAACTTAGAGCAACAACACGGTATTAAACTAGAAGCTGTTCCACTGGGCTCATCACAAGCTTTACAAGTCGCCCTTCAAGGCGGGGCTGTCGATATGATTATTGGCGATTGGTTGTGGGTTGCACGACAAACCGAGATGGACCGCCACTTCTACTTCTACCCTTATTCTTCTGCTGCGGGCGTACTTGTCACTCACCCCGACGCAAATATCCGGTCTCTTGCTGACCTAAAAGGCAAAACCATTGGTATCGCAGGGGGCAAAGCCAATAAAAACTGGGTGCTTTATCACAGTTATATTGAACAACAAACCGGGTTGGATATCAGCAAAGACGCAACAGCTAAATTTGCCGCGCCACCAGTGCTTAATGCGCTGATCACACAAGGCAAACTCGACGCCGTCATCAACTTCTGGCATTACGGCGCGTTACTCAATGCGGAAGGAATGCCTACGTTACTCTCTATGCACGACGTACTCAAAGGGATAGGCGTTGAAAAAAACGTGCCCTTGTTAGGTTGGCTGTTTCGTCAAGATTGGGCAGACAAAAACGCAGAGTTGGTAGAGCGATTTTTAGCCTTGTCTTTTGCCGCAAGACAAAAAATGCAAAGGGATGACACACTATGGGCCACCTTGCCGTCATTCACACAGAAATACGATAAAAAAGCGCAGCCTTATCTTATCAAGGCTTACAGAGCGGGAATTCCAGCGCAATTTAACGCCAAAGACGTTACCCAATTAAAGCGCCTATTTGCGGTATTAAAACAACACGAAACCAAGCGCGCACTCACCGGCGACTTAGCCGCATTACCACCAGCCATTTTCTGGTCGAGCCACGTGCTCCCCTAACCTAAGACGCTTATGGAAGTTAACCAGTATCGTTCTCTCATCACGCGTATTGCCGCATTATCATTACTGATTTGCCTATGGCAAACCGCGGTATTCTGGTTACAACCTGCCATGCTACCGGCGCCCAATGCAGTGCTAATTCGCTTGGTTGAGCAGATACAAAATGGCGAACTTCCGTATCATCTGGCTGTCACGATCCAACGCGTTGCCGCGAGCTTTTTTATTGCGCTAGCTCTAGGAATAGTCATTGGTTTAGCTATGGGACATTTTCGCAAAGTGAACGATTGGCTAGACAGCTTGCTCGTGCTCGCGTTGAACATTCCGGCATTGGTTACCATTATCCTGTGTTTTATTTGGTTTGGACTAACCGAAACGGCGGCGATACTGGCTGTTGTACTGAACAAAACTCCCAATGTGATCGTTACCCTACGCGAAGGCGCAAAAGCCGTCGACCAACAGCTGCTCGACGTGGCTCGTTGTTATCATTTGCCGTTTACTCGCACACTCACCCAAGTGTATCTACCCCAGCTTTACCCCTACATACTCGCCGCGAGCCGAGGCGGCTTAGCACTGGTCTGGAAAATTGTCTTAGTTGTAGAGCTACTCGGTTGCAGCGAAGGGGTAGGATTCCAGCTCGGCATGTTTTTTCAATTCTTCGATATCACGAGTATTTTGGCTTATACACTCGCCTTTGCGGCGCTGATTTTAGCTTTAGAAGCAGGCGTATTAATGCCTATAGAACGCAAGATAAACCGGTGGCGATCATGATCAGTATTCGGATTAATCACAAGGCTTTTAGCGGCCAAGATCCCGTGATTCAAAACTTTAAATTGGATATATTGAAAGGCGAAATTGTCACGCTTATTGGCCCGTCAGGTTCGGGAAAAACCACACTTCTCAACCTTATCGCGGGTCTCGACCAATCCTACAATGGCTTTATCCATCTGCCTGACGACAACCGCACTGCCTTGATGTTTCAAGAGGCGCGTTTAATGCCTTGGCTAACTGTACTCGACAACGTGCTGCTGGTTAACCCCACCGTCTGTGATGCTAAAAACACAGCACTGTCGTTACTGGACAAAGTCGGTTTACGTGAACATGCCGACACCTTTCCCAATGCATTGTCTGGCGGCATGAAAAAGCGTGTCGCTCTGGCGCGCGCTTTTATGTATCAACCCAATGTGCTGTTACTCGACGAGCCATTCGCATCACTCGACAAACCTGCCGCTCAAGGGTTACGCGACTTAGTGATCGCACTTGCCCAACAACATGCCACAACCGTCGTTTATGTCACCCATGACTTGAACGAAGCCGTGAGTATTGCAGATAGAGTAATACTGTTGTCGCCCAACCCTATGACCATTCGCTCAGAAGAGGAGATATTACTCCCACGCCCCAGACACATCGACAGCCCGGCAGTGAACCTGCTTTGCCAACAACTGCGTCAGTGCTTCCCCGACTTACTGTCAGCACCTGACGAATACGCACGACAAGCGGCGGCTACGCGTGAAACCTCTTGTTAAGCAATTGTGAAAAAGATAACATTGCTTTACATATTCGGAGATTTTATGCACAGCCAATCTGTAAGACAACTGGATGTAGCCGAGCGCTCGGCTTACACCGCACAAGCCGGCTCTGAACAGTCTGACCCCGTACTAGCTGCACAAGAAATTTATCAAGCACTAGCCTCGGTAAAACCCGCTTGTGTGGTGTTTTATTGTTGTACCAGTTACTCATTGGAAATATTGTCTCAAGAGCTGCAAAAGTACTTCGGTCATACCACGGTTATCGGATGTACTTCAGCCGGCGAAATTACCCCGATGGGCTATCGCAAACACGCCGTCAGCGCCTTTGCGTTAGGTCGCGATGACTTTGCTATTGACTCAGTATTAATTGAAAACCTCGCAACCTTCACCAAAGAAGATGCCGAAGCACTGGTTACCACCATGTTGGCAAACCTCGAAGACCGAGCTGTTACGTCTGCTCCCATCGCGTCACAATGCTTTGCTATGACGCTACTCGACGGCCTGTCGGTAAGAGAAGAATTAGTCATTAATGCGTTGAACATTGCATTACAAGACATTCCTCTGGTTGGTGGCTCTGCGGGTGACGACCAGCATTTCGTCGATACTCAAGTGTTCTACAACGGGCAATTTTATAGCAATGCCGCTGTGTTTATGTTGGTGAACTCGCGTTGTCAGTTCCACGTATTCAGCTACCACCATTTAGCCCCGCAAGAGGAAAAATTGGTGGTCACTCAGTTAGCTCCGGGCCAACGCGTGGTGCAAGAATTCAATGCAGAGCCGGCAGCCCTTGAGTATTGCCGTATTAACCACTTAAGACTCGAAGATCTCAATTCGCAAGTATTCGCCATGCATCCTTTGGCGGTGCAAATTGGTGACAATTTGTATATTCGCAGTATTCAACAGGTCAACGACGATTTAAGTTTAACGTTTTTCTGTGCCATCGACGCTGGCATAGTGTTAACCAATATGCGTAGTAGTGGTTTGCTCGCGCACTCCAATATGGTTTTAAACGAACTGTGCGACAAAGTCGGCGAGTTAGAATTAGTGATTGGCTTTGATTGCATTCATCGCCGAGCTGAAAACGACCAACTCGACCTCGGTGCGCAAATGTCAGCACTTTATCGTCGTCACAACGTAATTGGCTTTAACACTTATGGTGAGCAAATCGATGGCCTACATCTAAACCACACATTTACCGGTGTGGCGATTGGAGCGCCGTTTGACAACACAAGCCCAACCTTCTAGTGCAATTGACGATGGCGCTCACCACGAAGAAGTGGAACGCTTGCGTTATGAAAATGCCAAACTAAAAAAAATTAACGATGTTCTCATGCGCCGTGTGGAAATGGGCTGGGGCAATCACAGCGACGCTTATCAGTCTTTCGAAGATGCCGCCATGCTGGCAGATAAGGTAAAAGAACGCACCTATCGGCTACAACAAGCTCTGCACAATCTCGAAGAATCCAATCGCCAACTCGATCGCGCTCGACAAGATGCTGAACTCAACCGCGCAGAATCAGAACAAGCACGACAAAACCTCAACGACGCAATTGAGAGTATTTCAGAGTCTTTTGTACTCTTTGACGCAGACCGAAAAATGGTGATGGTGAACAGTCGCTGCGCCGATTTTTGGCGCTATCACAATATTGAATTCGAGCTAGGAAAAACCACTTTTCAGGAAATTACTGCTGCCTCCTTGGTGCTGGTTGACGGCGAAGCCAAAGCGCAAAAAAAAGTCGGTGTGTTTCCCGACCCCATTACCCAAACCATTTTTAAGCTCAAAGACGGCACCTGGATACAAATGTCGGAGCGAAAAACTGATGAGGGCGGCCTAGTCGTGGTGTACACCGATATCACTACGATAAAACAAAGCGAAGAACTGCGATACGAAAACGCCATGGCTGAACAAGCCCAGCTGCTAAAATCGACCTTGGAAAACATGACGGAAGGCGTTGTACTGATCAACGACCAAAGCGAAATAGAAACGTGGAATCAACGCTTTCTTACCCTATCTGGACTGCAAGAGCATGCCATTCATCGCGGCCAAACCTTTAACACGGCCATTGAACACAGTTTACTGGCGAATACCCTCACCAGTAGTCAAAGCGCGGTATATGAAGAGCAAGAATACCACTTGGCCAACCGCACTATTGTATTAGTGAAACGTCAGCCTATTCCCACAGGCGGCTATTTGTTTACTTATGTCGACATTACCGAGCGTAGCTTACACCAGCAAGCGCTTAAAGAAAGTGAGCAACGCATTCGGTTGATCACCGATGCCATGCCTGCGCTTATTTCATACGTCAACAAAGACATGTGCTACGAATTCGTGAATCGCGAGTTTGAGCGCTGGTTTGAACGCTCACGTGCATCAATTATTAATCAGCACCTTAGTACCGTACTCGGGGATGAAGAATTCAATAATTTAACCCTTTACATCAAACGCGCCATGCTCGGGCAATCGGTAAACTTCGAGGTTGAGCACCATCGTTATAACAGTGACACTCGCATCTCGAATAAAACCTTTATTCCACACTTTAACGAACAAAAACAAGTTATTGGTTTTTTTGCACTAGAACAAGACGTTACTGAACAACGACGCACAGCCAAAGCCCTCAAACACGCCTATGATTACATGGAGCAAAGGGTTAACCAGCGCACGCGTAAAATCTCTGAAATTAATGCCCAACTACGCAATGAAATTGCCGAGCGTCAAACCGCAGAAGTCAAACTGCTTGAAGCGAAACGAGAGGCTGATTTAGCAAACGAGTCTAAAACCAAGTTTTTGGCTGCCACCAGCCACGACTTACTGCAACCAATGAATTCGGCTCGGCTGTTTGCCAGCGCACTGGTAGAGTTACCGCTAACCGATGAAGCACATAAGTTACTGTCTTCACTTAGCTATTCATTAGAGAATGTGGAATCTTTGATCACCGCGTTAGTGGATATTTCGAAACTAGAGGCCGGTTTAATAGAGCCGGTCATGGATGACTTCCGCGTGAGTCAATTGCTGCAAAACCTGACCAACGAATTTCAACCTCAAGCCTTACAAAAAGGGTTGCGGTTTCGCATGCAGGGCACACATCGCATCGTCAGGTCTGATCCTTACTTACTCGCGCGTATCTTAAGAAACCTGCTGAGCAATGCAATTCGCTATACCAATCAAGGCAGTATTCTCATTGGCACTCGTCATCGGCAAGCCGGCGTTGAAATTCAAATTATGGATACAGGCATTGGTATTCCAGAGAGTAAAATCAACGAAATTTTTCATGAGTTTAATCGGCTCGACGCCAAACAACGCCGTCACGATCAAGGCTTGGGCTTAGGACTTGCCATTGTTGATAAACTAGCCACCGTAATGGGGCATAAAATATCGGTACAATCGATAGAGGGGCGCGGCTCCTGCTTTAGTTTGTTGCTTCCTTATGGCGATAAACAGACTATGGAAAACACCCAGAAACAGCAGGTCACAGACAGGTTTAATAGCCATCTCGACAACGCTAAAATTCTGATCATCGACAACGACGAATCGATTTGCAGAGGCATGGCCACCTTATTAAGCGGTTGGGGCTGTGATGTGACAACAGTGCAAACGCTCGAACAGTTATCTGCTCCTGATTTTTTAACCCGCCTTGCCCCCGACCTTATTGTCGCTGATTACCATCTCGACGACGGTGATACCGGCTTTGATGCACTGGCAATTACAAAGCAACAGATCGGGGCGCATGTCCCTGTGATTATGATTACTGCAAACTACACCAATGAGCTTCGACAAACCGTAAGAGAGCAGGGCTATTCTCTGCTTAATAAGCCAGTTAAGCCGCATAAAATGAAATTAGCCCTCTCAAACTTGTTAGCCAAAGCAAACTGAGTAGAATTAACCCCTTTCACTATGAAAGTGGTTAATTTATTTCTATAGTAAATAGGTTACCGCTTACCAAGGAATCAGTGGTTTGCTGAGCAATATTTCACACCGCATTATTTTTATATCGCGGCTAATTTTGTCACTGTCCTACCCTGTTGCTTCACCTGCGGTTGAAGTAGATGCATACCCACAATTAATTGAAGACACGCAACTGTGGTACCCTGTAACCACCCAAGACAACGACATTCCAAGCTTTCAGCAGCTGCAACAGCAAATACAAGCCTCAGCCCCAATACCAAGCCTGATGGGGAAACAAGGGGCGTTTGTCACGGCAATTCCCATTACTTTTTCACCTAATGCCGACCCGGTAGAGTTTGTCCGTATTTATGCTAACTACCTAGATATTGGCGTGGCCTACTGGCAACCGAGCCAACAGGATGTGTCTCCTGCCATGGTGTTCAGCCCACTCTTGCATCACTCTCCTCATTTAGCGCACAACCAAATAGTGACGCTCAGTGAGTACAACGGTGAGCGCAAAGGCACACTGTGGATCTATATTCGAGCCAAACAGTTCGCCGTTCCAGCGAACATAACGCTATTTTCTCAAGCAACGTTTTTTCACTATCAATTAACCACCAATGCCATCACGATCCTGAGCGTTGGGGTTATGCTCACACTCGCGTTAATTTCTTTATTTGTGTTCATCCGAACCCGTTATCCTGTGGCTATCGCGTGTACCGGCTATATTGGTATTCATGGCATAGGTTGGTTTGCGGCGGCAGGCACTTTTGGTGCGCTGTTCCCATTTAGCACCTACAACACAACGTATTGGGGAATGAGTTTATTTCCTTTTGCCATTTCTGCGGCCAGCCAGTTCACAAAGTATCTGTTTAGTTGCCAAACGCAACACCCGACACTTTGTCGGATTTTTAACGGCTTAAGTGCCTTAACACTGATCGCCGGTATTGTTTTGCTGGCTGCGCCGTTCCCGTTAATATTTGTAACCTGTCACATTATTGCGACCACTTGGGGAATTCTGTCTATTGGCACCGGGATATACATGGTGCGCGGCGGCGACTATCGTGCCTATTACTATTTGGTAGGTAACCTAATTTATGGTGTATCACTGATTTACTTTGTTCTCTCCCACGTTTTCCCCCATGCCAGATCTTTCTCCGCCGAACTCATGGTAATGGTGGCCCTCACACTAGATTGTGTGTGTATTCTGTTATCGATGTCGTCTTGGTTACACAGACAACAAACAGAGTACCTTCATAACTTCACGCTTTCACGAACCGATCCGCTTATCCAAATTGGTAACCGGCTTGCCTTTAATGAAACCCTCAACAATGAAAAACACGCTTTTTGTTTAGCCTTCATTGATGCTGATGGCCTTAAGCGAATTAACGACAAACACGGTCATAACCGAGGTGATGCGTTTTTGATCACGTGTTGCGAATTACTGCAACATCGATTGTCTAAACACAGTGCCTTGTTTCGCGTTGGCGGCGATGAATTTGTTTGGTTTTACCCGATTCCGATTACCACAAACACTGAAAACGCGCGTGAGGAAATGCGCAAAGGCATTTTAAGTGCTGAAAAAGCGTTACTCACAAGCGGCTGGGAAGAAACCGGACTGAGTTTTGGGATCGCCAGTAGCGAAGAAGGCGCCAGCCCATCAGCTTGCCTAACACTAGCTGACGAACGTATGTACGCTAATAAGTTGGCAAAGAAAAAGGCGGCAAATGCCGCCTTCCCACCAGCTAACACCGCTTAGTTGCCCCAGATCTCACTCACAAAATCAGGGTAGTCAACAAACGGGTTACGGTTACCTTGAAAACTTTCCGCTGCGTCATTGCGGTCAATTTCTTTCTGGCTTACAGGGTCTTGTGTATGCCATTCAAGTAACATTGCCAAGAACCAGTCTTCGAATACTTGATCGCTACTGCCATCCAATACCGCATCACCATAGGTTGTATTGCTTTCCCAACCCGAAATGACATTTTCGTAGCGGGTCGCCATATAAAAATACGCACGAGCAATATCGCCTTTAAACGCATCAATAGGTTCAAATACTGTGCCGCTGTAACCTAAGCCAGATGCCGCCGAACCTAACTTAGAACCATTGTCCGACGTATAAGTCGCGCTGCCTACTTCGCCATAGGGATAGCTACTGCGACGAGAATTCACATAACCGTCGGTTGGGAAGATATGGTGAATGTCAGTATTCATAGGAGACACCGCACCACCAAACCAGCTTCGAGGGAAGCTATGCTCACGGTTATAACAATCACCTTCGCCACTGTAATTACCGCATTGATCACTCGACGGGGTAAAGGTGTACGAATCAGAACCAGACGGATTCTCTGAATAGATATCAATAATAGTACCGTCGTTTTCATAGTAGCTGTCTAAACCATACGACACATAAAAGGTCCACAATGCTGAATAGCTCTGTGTACTGTGGTTGTTAATGATGTTGTACAGCTCAGTTTTTAGCGCGTAACCCGTTAGCCCTTCAGCACTTGAGTAGTAGTCGGATAGGCCGGTACTGCCACCGCCCGTACCAGAACCACCGCCAGAGCCGCCACCTGAACTTCCACCAAGGGTAAACGACGTCGATTCACTGCTACCAAAATCTCCGCCACTGGCGACTGTGGTTCCTTCAATCGTGAGCGCATAACTTCCCGAACCCACGTTACAACAGATTCCATCGCCATAGCTATCTGAAATAGTGAAGGTGTACGAGCCATCGTCTAAGCATATGTCTTCGCTGTAGCTGCTGTTATTGCTGTAACCGCTGCCTGAATACAATTGCTGGCTACTACTGTTAGTCAACGTCCAACTAGTTTCACTGCCATAATTGTCAGTGACTAAAGACAAGCTGCCACTGTTGGTTGAACACGCACCAGAGCTACCGCCGCCCGAACTGCTATCGGTAGGTTCAAAGCTATCAACATACACAACTTCAGAACCATCAAAACCCGACTGGTCATAAAAGCGCAAACCCACTTCAATGCTCGACGAAGAGGGCGTTAAGGTATAGCTCAGCTGTTGCCATTGCCCTGTGGTACCGGGTGTGGAATACCCTTGATAACCATCCACATACAAGCGTGCAGACACACCGCCTTCCGTATGATACACCCACACACTAAAGGTATAACTTTGGCCGCTGGTTACACTGACTGTTTGTCGAAAATCGGTAGAGCCTTGGGTGCCGGTATTCACCGTAATGGCGGCGGCACTGCTACCGCCGTAAACAACACTAGTGGATTCACTCACGCTAATGCCTGAATCAATGGTTGTCCAACTGTCGGGAGTACCACTGGTCCAAGATTCAAAGTTACCATTGCTGACTTGAGAAAAAACTGGCGTAGAAAGTAACAGTGCCGACAGGCTCAATCCTGTCGCTATTTTATTTTTCATTGTGTTCCCTATTGTTGTTCTCGTCACTGCAATATTGCAGTAAATCTAATATTGCATACTAATTCATCGATGTGAATGAAATTTGACCATTCAGTCTGATTTCAAAATATTCAGAATAGAACGCAGGTATTAGATGTAATACGTTTGAAATTTGAACAGATTCGGGCCAACAAAAGACGCCTGCTTCAACGTAGGGACACAAAAAAGCCCCACTGCATAACACAGTAGGGCGGCAGTAATCGGTGGGTTTTAGCGCATTAAATACTGGTTAAAATCGATACTGGCCGCGCATAATGCCGCCTGAATACGGTTGTGCACGTTTAATTTGGTCAAAATTGCGGAAACATGGGCTTTTACTGTGGTTTCTGCGATGTTGAGTTCATATGCAATTTGCTTATTCGATTTGCCTTTAGCAATACACTCAAAAACCAACAACTGACGCCGTGTTAGCGCACCAATTAACTTGGGGTCTATTTGTTGCGAAGCCGAGGTTTCTTTCGGCTTGTTATTGTCATTATTGCGAATAATATCTGGCGGTAAATACACTTGTCCCGACAGCACTTGCTGAAGGGCTTCTACGATATTTTCGCAACTGGTCGATTTAGTAATAAAACCCACAGCGCCATAAGTAAACGACTGCAACACCACGCTTTTATCTTCTTCGGCAGAAACAATGACTATAGGAATTTCGGGATATTGGTTTCGAAAACGCACAATACCATTAAGGCCATCCATGCCCGGCATATTCAAATCTAACAACACCAAGTCGATATCTGGGTTCTGTTCTGCAACTTCAAGAGCCGCGTCCAGATCAGTGCAGGTGATGGTTTTCGTATCGGGAATGTTGCGCTCTACGAAGTCGGTAATCGCATAACGAAACAACGGATGGTCATCGGCAACGAGTATTTCAACCATAGGGATATCCTACTAATTATAATAATATTTTTACGCGCCCAGCTTTGCATGCCCACACTGAGAACGCCTGTAGTAACAGAGTACGCTCAACCACTGTACGTGATAATACTCAACGCACATATCGGATAAGCACCTCACCCCATCACCTTTTTTTGTACCATTCCCCATCTCGGGTCATAGCCCCACACGGCAGCGACAGTCAATAACACTGTACACCCCAGCGTAACGCCAAACGCCGTCCAGTTGGACGTTTGGTACAACATAAACCGCACCAGCTCTACCCCGTGAGTGAAGGGGTTAAACTGACATAAATAATAAAGTGCTTCGCTCGACTCGCGCATCTTCCACAAAGGGTATAGAGCAGATGACAGGAAAAACATAGGGAAAACGACGAAATTCATTACGCCGGCAAAGTTTTCCAATTGACGAATCATCGACGACAACAACAAACCCAAAGCGCCTAACATCAACGCCATTAGAAAAATAGCAGGCAAGGCCCACAAGTACCCCCATGCTGGCGCCTGTATATCTAACAGCCAAGCGAGTGCAAAAAACGCGGAAACCTGAATCACCGAAATTACAGCACTGGCGATCAGCTTACAGAGTAATAAATAGCCTCTTGGCATTGGGCTGGTCAATAATACTTTCATACTACCCATTTCTCTGTCATACACCATCGACAGGGAACTTTGCATGCTATTGAACAATACGATAATGCCCGCTAGGCCAGGCATAATGTACACTTCGTAAGTAATATACGTGCTGTAAGGCGGCACAATGGCTATCCCCAACGCTGCCCGAAAACCTGCGGCAAACACCACTAGCCACAGCAAAGGTCTTACTAATGCACTCACTAAGCGAGCCCGTTGATGCCAAAATCGCAACAGTTCGCGCTGTAAAATGCCATTAAAACAAATCAACGCGTTATTCATGCGGCGGCCTGCTGCTGGGTAAGTAAACGATAGAGCGCAGGTACGCTCGATAGCGCATATGTTCTCATGGCGTCTTCGCAAGGTGCATCTAACACCAGCTTCCCACCAAGCATAACCAGTAGGTGATCTTGTCGACGAATTTCATCAATCAGGTGAGTAGAAGACAATACCGTTACGCCCTCGTCTTCGCACAAGCGACGAATATGTTGGTTGATACTCTCTCGGCTGGGTAAATCTAGCCCGACACTGGCTTCGTCGAGTAGTAATAATGAGGGCTTGTGCAGTAAGGCACGGGCAATTTCAACGCGACGTCGATGCCCCCCATTTAATGCACGCACTTTGGTGTTGAGCTTGTCGGTCAATGACAAGCGCGCGAGTTCTTTGTGTATTGCCAGTTGTGCCTGCTGCTTATTAAGGCCATGTAAGCTGGCGTGATAACGCAAGTTCTGCTCTACGGTGAGGTCGAGGTCTAGGGTAGATTGCTGGAACACTATCCCTATGTCCCGCATGGCGATATGCGGTTTTTGCGTGACGTCCTTCCCCTTGATAAAAACACTTTGCGGACTGGGTTGCAGCAGCTGACAAATCAACGCAAACAAGGTGCTTTTTCCCGTGCCGTTCGGGCCGAGTAGGGCGTAATATTGGCCAGCTTCAAGGGCGACGTTTATCTGGTGCAATACTGGTTTGTCACCGTAAGCAAAATCTACATTTTTGATCTCCAAGATGCTCATGGTAATACTGCCAACCCCCAAGGGTAACGCCCAACCTTGATACTTTTGATCACAGAAAGCGCATTCACGTCAATCACTGACACATCGCCGCTTACACCATTGGTAGTCAGTAATTTAGTTTGGTTTTGAGCAAATGCCAGTTGCCATACACGTCGCCCAACCAATAAATAATCCAGTACTTCGTAGGTGTTCGGGTCGACCACGGCAACATGATTAGCAGGCCCCAAAGCCACAAAAGCATAACGGCCGTCGTCGGTGAGTTTAATGCCCACCGGTTGGATTTTATCTCTGTGAACGCCGGGTATTTTAAATGTAAGTGTGTGGACAATTTGGCGTGAATCTGTATCAATGATCGAAACAGTGCCACCTATCTCAGATGAAGCCCAAACCGACTTGCCATCTTGGGTAAATTCCACATGGCGCGGGCGCTGATCCACCAGCGTGTTGTCGACGAGTTGATAGGTAGAAGCGTCAATCCAATGGAGCATATTGGTGGTTTCGGACGTATTAATAACCCATTTTCCGTCAGGGCTAACGGCCATCCCTTCAGGCTCAACCCCCACATCAATTTGTGCTTTTAGCGTGCGCGTTTGGGTATCGACAACCGTTACAACGGCATCGTCTTCATTAGCAATGTAGAGATCACGGTCATTGGGGTGCAGGGCAAACTGCTCAGGGTCTTCACCCGACGGCAAATTGTGGATAATGCGCCCACTGGCGATATCAAATACTTGCACAGCATCAGATTCACTGGCGCATATGTAAAGGTGACGATGATCTTTGCTAAACAAAATACCGCGGGGTCGCATGCCGACCTCAATGGTATTGACAACACTGAGCGAATCCATATCAATCACCGACAAGGTGTCGCTTTTTTCATTCGACACAAACACCTGTTCCGCATGCCCAGTAGAAACCAATAACACGCTCAGTAAAGTCAAAACTGCCAAGGGTTTTATCATTGTGATTATTCCTGTATTGGTTTCATGCTGCACTGAACTTCGGGTTTGTCGTATCCCAAGGTATCGAGTTCATTAACTGGGTGAAGAAACCCATTTTGCGGTGACTGTGTCACCACACCTTGCGGGTGTACTACAGCAATAGGTTGTCGAAGTTGCCCATTCCACTGGCGAAAGCTCAACTTACGGCCTTTAAACGCCGCCAATTCAAAGTCTTCTGACAACAGATAACGATAGAGCAATTGAGCATCGACAGAACGCGTGCGCGTCGCCGCTTCTGCAACACTGCGCACCGCCACCCACGCGGCATAATCCATACTGGTCATCGCCCGAGAAGCAATAGTGAAAAACCGATTTTGCAGTTGTACTGCGCCCCATTGCTCAAAGGTCCAATGCCAGGCAACAGGCGACATGCCTGCGTTGCCTGCAACCGGACGTGGTAACCATGTACTGTAAGGTAAGTATTGCGCGAAAGACTGGGCTTCATCGGCTACGATCACCACATCATAGCGGCTACTTTGGGTGAACAAAGGCATATCTTGCTGTACCGTGCGACGCATGTCGGTATCGAACTGCCATGCTTTTTGTGCATCCCATTTGCCACCAAAACGTTGCCCTGTGCGCTCATAAGCGGCTTTTAATGCGAGGTCATCTTGGCTATCGCCATACACCATAAACCACCGTTGCCAACGTCGAGCAAGTAAGTATTGACCTAGGCCATCAGCCAGCATCGCACGGCTCGTTGCGGTATGAAGCAACCCATACTGACACTGCTCAGTTCGCCATTTATCGTCCTGATTCCCCACATTAATAACCAACTGACGATAGTGCTCAGGCAAGCTTTTAAGTAGGGTTTGCAGAGGTGCGGTGGGTAAATCCACAAGCAAAGCCGAGTAATGTTTTGGGGAGTGCGCTAGCCCTGTAATTAGCAAATCAACTGCGTCGCCTTCAATCACATCCAGCGAGAACACTTGTTGTGTAAATCGTCCGGTTGTATTGCTGTCGTCAATCGCCAATCTGGCACCGTCGATACCCAAATGCAGCGGCGGCTTTTTTAACCGTAGCGGCTGAGCGCTGGCGGCGGGTGTTAACCGTAAATACGCTAAGCCGATGTGCTGAACCTCGGTATCAACAGCGGCACTTCCACTAAAAGTAGCGCCCAAAAACAACACACTACACCACCGTGAAAATTTACGTTCACGGGCATGTTTACGCCATCTCATCTCGGTTATTGCATGTAGCAGTGATACAAACTTCAAACGCACTACAGCCTCGCTAGTCGATGAATCTGCACTCAATACTAGTGCAAGAAGGCAAGGATCTGTATGAGCAAAAAGGATGAAAGCTTTACTACCTAAGTACAATTGGAAGGCATTGGGTGATCACCTACCGTTTTTAATAGAGCGAGGTTGTGTCGAAGAATGGCTGACATTTAATCGATATGAGTTGTCTGCAACCGGCTCAAATTTCTGACTGTGACAACTCGCCGGAGAAATAAAACATGAACACCCTATCCAGATTTCGCAAAGCCTCTGCGGCCCTGCTCTGCGCTCTAGTGCCGGCGGCTGTCATAGCACACGGTAACGTCACTCCCCAAGCAGTAGACGTTAGTACTCTGCCCAAACTCGGGGAAGAATGGTTACCCACTAACCCGTACACAGGTAACAAAGACGCCATCAAAGTAGGCGACTCAGCGTACAACCAAAACTGTGCGCGTTGTCACGGCTTAGAAGTCATTTCAGGGGGGATTACACCCGACTTACGCAAGTTAAACGACCCCAATGAATTTTTTAGTGCTGAAGAAGCCGACGAATGGTTTATGACCCGCATTCGCCATGGTGCGGTAGTCGATGGCCGTGTATATATGCCGCCGTTCGAAGGCATTTTGAGTCAGGAAGCGATGTGGGCAATTAAAGCCTATATTGAAACCAGACCACCCGAAGAATAAAACCTATCAGCCATGACTCGACTCACTCGTTTGTTTATTTTCACCATCAGTTGCCTGCTGCTCTCTGCAGGCACTGTCGCTCGTAGCTACGAAGACATTGTGGAATCTGGCTACATCACGTTTGCCATCTATGAAAACTTCCCTCCCTATTCCTACCAACAAGACGACAAGCCTGTTGGTATTGATGTGGATGTCGCCCAACACATTGCCAACGAGCTTGGCGTTGAAGCACGTTGGTTGTGGTTAACCGCAGATGAAAACCTTGAAGACGATTTGCGCAATGCAATTTGGAAAGGGCATATCATTACCAAAACCAAAGCGGATGTAATGATGCGGGTACCTTACGACCGACGCTTTAGCTATGCCATTGACGGCTATGGCCAAGCTAAAAACGAACTGGTGGTAATGTTTGCCCCTTACCACCGCGAAAAATGGGCGATTCTTCGAGATCGCAATAAAACCAAAGACATTCGCACGCTGGCGATTTTCCAATACGAGCCAATCGCCGTTGAACTTGATTCCCTGCCCAGTTTTTTCTTAGGTTCGACCCTTGGTGGACGCTTGCAGCCGCATTTAGTGCATGTGCCTTCTACCTTCGACGGTATCGCACAGCTCAAAGCGCGAAAAGTCGCCGCAGTAGCAGGATTACAAAGCCAACTGCAATGGGCGATGGCACCATTGCCGAACCATTACGACATAAGTGCTGACGGCCTAGCGGCCATGAGTATTAAAAGCTGGGATATCGGCATGGCAGTGAAAACCGATTACCGCGAATTAGCTTATGCCATTGAAGCGATTATTGAGCCAATGACCCAGTCTTCTGACCTCCCAACACTGTTTCAAAAACACCACGTGAGCTACACAGTCCCCGACTTGTACCAACAACAGTGACACTTGCTATACGCTCAATGTGAAGGCGGAGATTCAAGCTCCGCATTACCTCTCACTCTCTCACCTCGGTATTTATTCTCCTGCTTTTGCGCTCCCAAACTCGCCGCCATCACCGGCCAAGCCCAGATGTTGACCGAGTAGTACGACTAAGGGACTAAAAATGATAATCCAAGGTGTAATGGTTGTTAACAAGTTGTTCTTTGATACTGAATCTATCCCCTTTTATACCAATGTGTAGTGCTGAAAACGCTAACACTCGGGGAAATAAGAAAACGTCACAACTCGCGCTTTGCCATGCAGTAAAAGGGCGTGCGTTAGCGTTATAGGCATGTGCCAAAGTACCTGTTGCAAAACTGGAGAAAACCAATGAAAAGCAAGCAAGTCACTGGATACACCCTCGGCTCAGCACTCGCCGTGCTGCTCTCGCTCGGTGCCCTTTCCAGCAGCGTTCAAGCCGGTGTCACCGACAAAGAAATTCTCGCCGACCAAAGCACCACGGATGACGTTGTTTCTTACGGCTTAGGCCCTCGTGGCCAGCGTTTTAGCCCGCTCGATACAATGAACGATAAAAACGTCAAACAAATGCATCCTGTATGGGCATTTTCTTTTGGTGGCGAAAAACAACGTGGTCAAGAATCTCAACCTCTCGTGAAAGACGGCATGATGTTCGTAACGGCATCGTATTCACGTATTTACGGTATTGATGTCGCGACGGGCGACGAAGTGTGGCAGTACGAAGCGCGTTTGCCAGACGGAATAATGCCTTGCTGTGACGTGATTAATCGCGGTGCAGCCTTATACGACGACTTGGTTATCTTCGGTACGCTCGACGCTATTTTAGTGGCGCTTGACCAAAAAACCGGTAAGGTAAAATGGCGTAAGCGCATGGGTGACTACAAAGCGGGTTACTCTTTCACCGCCGCGCCAATGATTGTAAAAGGCATGGTGATCACTGGTATTTCAGGTGGTGAATTCGGGATTGTAGGCAAAGTAGAAGCCCGCGATGCCAAAACCGGTGAACTCGTGTGGACACGTCCTACAGTTGAAGGCCATATGGGCTATCTCAATGGCAAAGAAAACGGCATTACCGGTGGCGAAGCCAATAAAACCTGGACCGGTGATCTGTGGAAAACCGGTGGTGCTGCTACCTGGTTAGGCGGTACTTATGACCCTGACACAGACTTGATCTTCATGGGTACAGGTAACCCAGCCCCGTGGAACTCACACTTGCGCCCTGGCGATAACCTGTACAGCTCATCTCGTCTAGCCATCGACCCAGATACCGGCAAAATCGTTTGGCATTTTCAAACTACACCGCATGATGGCTGGGACTTCGACGGCGTAAACGAACTCATTGCGTTCGATTACAAAGACAAAGGTAAAACCGTGAAAGCGGCAGCAACGGCCGACCGGAACGGTTTCTTCTACGTGCTTAACCGTGAAAACGGCGGCTTTATTCGCGGCTTCCCGTTTGTCAGTGGTATCACCTGGGCCAAAGGCTTGAATGATGACGGCACGCCCATCTATTCGGAAGACGGTCGCCCCGGTAACCCTGCCGAGAGCGAAAATGGCGAAAAGGGCAAAACGGTCTTCTCGGTGCCTTCGTTCTTAGGCGGTAAAAACTGGATGCCAATGGCGTACAGCCAATCAACCGGGCTTTTCTATGTACCTTCAAACGAATGGGGTATGGACATTTGGAACGAACCGGTCAGCTATAAAAAAGGCGCGGCTTACTTAGGCTCTGGCTTTACCATCAAACCAATTTTTGAACACATTGGCTCATTGAAAGCCATCGACCCTAAAACGGGCGAAACCGTGTGGGAATACAAAAACAATGCGCCCTTGTGGGGTGGTGTGTTAGCCACGGCGGGTAACCTTGTGTTCACAGGTACACCAGAAGGTTACTTGTTAGGCTTTAACGCGAAAACCGGTGAAATTGTTTATAAGTTCAACACAGGTTCGGGCATCGTTGGCTCACCCATTACATGGGAACAAAACGGCGAACAGTACCTGAGCATAGTGTCTGGCTGGGGTGGTGCGGTTCCATTATGGGGCGGCGAAGTTGCCAAACGAGTTAAAGACATCAACCAAGGCGGTACTGTGTGGACGTTTAAGTTGCCTCGTCGCTAATCAGGCAGCGCGATATCGTGTGCGTCCCACCGCGGCATCGCGTTTTTTTATCTCAGCAGGTTGCGCTTTTGTAGCCTGCTTCTTAGAGGTAAGAGTATGAAGCGCTTAATGTTTGTTATTACGCTTTTAGTGCTCAACGGTGTATTAATTGTTTGGGAATGTGCCGCTGCGCCCACACCCACTACGGAGCAACAAATTCACGCTTTATTCCCCAAAGCTACCCGTATTGGTGAGCCACTCGACATCGCCCCCGTTTACCCTGTTTATCAATTACAAGCCTTGCTAGGCTACGTATTTCAAAGCCAAGATCTGGTTAACATTCCGGGCTTTTCTGGCGACAACATCAATTTATTAATTGGCTTAGACACCCGAGGAAGAATCAAGGGTGTACAGGTACTCACCCATCACGAACCTATTTTTCTTCACGGTTTAGGGCCTGAGCCATTGCAACAATTTATCGCCCAGTTTCGCGGTGCAGATATACGAAAACGCATTATTGTCGACGGTGCTCACCACGGCGAAAACGACACCACTTTGCATATTGACGGCGTGACCAAAGCCACGGTGTCGGTTATTGTGATCAGCGACACCGTATTACTTTCAGCCCTTAACGTGGCCCGTAAAACCTTATCTGATTTTGCCCAATCGCCGCTTGCAGAGCCAAAACAAGACAACTTTATTCCAAACGCATTCGAGAACTTGATTGCCCAAGGCTTAATCCTCGACTGGGAAATCACTCAAGCAGCACTCAAACGCGCACTCCCTGTTGCTCTAGCTAACTATAACGACGCCACACTGGATACCCAGAAGAGCGACACTAGCCACTTTTACTTGGCTTATTTAAACAGCCCTGTGATAGGACAAAACCTGTTAGGCGAAGCAGAATACCAACGACTTCGACAAACTCTCAAACCCAACCAACACGCTTTTTTGATCATGAGCAAAGGCTTTCTAGACTTAGTGCAAGCAGACTTTAAACCCGGCACGGTTGCCAACAGACTTAGCCTTGCACAAAACCAGTTGCCTCTTGTGTTACGCGATCTTAATTTTTTCTATGAGGGCGTTCCTGAGACCCTGCTGCCATACGCCGACAACGCTCGGATTTTCACGTTGGATGCCCAGTCTGGTTTTAATCCTGGTGCAGAAACCCAACTTCAATTGAACCTCTCTCTCGCTCGTAACCCGATACTACTGGACACATTAACTCTATCAACCTCTTATCAGTTGCCTAACCGTTTATTTAATCTTGTCTCACCACCTGAAATAGCTGAGCCGACACCTCCTTGGCTGCGCTTATGGCAAAGCCGAATGATAGAAGTTGTAATATTAATCATTGGCTTGGCAACGTTAACCGTGACTTTCTTTGCTCAGCACACCCTGACTCGTTATCCGCGCTTGTTCCAGCGCTATCGCTGGACCTATCTGCTGTTCACGTTATTTTTTATTGGTTGGTACGCCCAAGGGCAGCTTTCAGTGGTCAATATTTACCCTATTGTTCAAAGCCTTTGGCGCGGGTTCGACCTCAACGTGTATTTAATGGACCCCATGTTGTTTCTGCTGTGGAGCTTTGTCTTCATTGGGGTATTTTTATTTGGTCGCGGGGTATTTTGCGGCTGGCTATGCCCCTTTGGCGTGCTGCAAGAAATAGTAGGCTGGGTAGCAAAACGCTTTAGAATTCGGCAATGGAGAATACCAGAACGACTGCATCGCACCCTGACTTTGCTTAAATATGGGATACTGATTAGCTTAATAGGGATGTCGATACAGTCGCTGAATCGGGCTGAGGTATGGTCTGAAGTCGAGCCATTTAAAACCGCCATCACGCTACACTTTATCCGCGACTGGCCATTTGTGTTGTATGCCGTCACCTTGTTAAGCATAGGTTTGTGGGTGAATAAATTTTATTGTCGTTATGTCTGCCCCTTGGGTGGCGGGCTGGCGATACTCGGTGCATTCCCCCTTCTCAAGTGGTTAACTCGGCGGCAAGAATGCGGCTCGCCATGTACGCTGTGCCACCACAAGTGTGATACCAAAGCTATCGACACTCAGGGTAATATCGATTACAAAGAGTGCGTGCAGTGTTTAGTGTGTATTGTTTACTACAACAATGACACCTTATGCCCACCGCTCAAGCGACAGGCTAAAAGCATCTGCATCAAACAACTTGCTTAGGGTGCGTCTGTGTCGAGCAAGGCATTCACTTCAAACGTAATTTGTACCTGATGCCCAGTGGCATTAATTTGATGATCGTAACCCCAATTGAGTTGCTGCGTGAGCCTGCGCACCATTTGCAGCCCCAACCCATAACCGAGATCGCCATCTGCAAGCGTATTGGTTGTATTCGGCGTGTCGTCTTCGCAATTATTGATACTTACTCGGTTTCCGTCTTGCACAATACTCACCTCTCCGGCCTGAGTATGTTGAAACGCATTGCGAATTAAATTACCTAACACAATACGGCATGCCGTTTTCGGCAGCATGATGGTAGTGGGTGTAGTAAGCAAACTCACCGACACAGGTTTATTGACCAACAAATAACTGAGATCTTCTTTAATTTGCTCCAGCAAACTGGCCAGTGCAACGGGCTGACTGCTGAGCTCTGTTTTGTCTTTTTTCCCTAACCACAGTAGAGTTTCGGTGAGGTCTGCCATGGTATGCGACGCATTATCAATACGACGTATGGCATTTTTGCCTTTACCTTCTTCGGTCAAATTTAAGCGCGAAAGTAACTCAACGCTACTGCGGATAACAGCAATAGGAGTACGCAGTTCATGACTGGCATGACGCACAAATTCTTCTTCTCGTTTCACGCTCTCGGTCACATCAATCATGCCTTTGTGAATGAGTGTGGCGAGGTGGTTAAGCTCTTCGTATTGAAAGTCAGGAATAGGTTGGTCTAATTGACGCTTATCGATGGATGCCGCCCAACTATTTAATTTTTCGACCGGTTTAGCGACACTGCGCATCAACAAAAATAAAAGCAATGAGAAACCCGCCAACGCAGCCACGCCAATCACGGCAATCCACGACTCGCGACTCAATAAAAAACGTCGTTGGTTATTTTGCTCGTCTGGCGAGTGGAACACCTGTGTCACGTACTTTTCAGTGCCGTCTTCTGCCTCTAGCTTCACCAGAAAATACACGCCATTAGGGCGCTCTAAAAAGGTGTCGCGGTCAACAAATTTATACAGGCCATGAGTATGTAAAGTTTGCCCACCAAAGCGAGCGCGTATTTCTGGGTCTACATCGTCCCAGCTTGCTGCAACATTGAATCGCAACACTTGCTTTGGCGCACCGGGCTGCACATCAACCGAGCGACCAGCTGAAATCATTGTACCGCGTAGCATGCCATCCATTCCTTCAAAGAAATAATGGCCCGACAACATCGACATCGCCCCAATCACAATGGCTCCCATCAAGAGCAAGCAAATCATGACGTAACGACGCAGGTTGTTGTTGATATTACCTATCACCTAAGCTTGCTCCTGCAGTGCGAATTTAAACCCCACATGCGGTTGAGATTGCAATTGCACTAGGTCGCCATGCACCCCCAGCGCTTTTCTGACATTGTGAATATGTACCTTAAGACTATTACTGTCGGGGCAGTCATCTCCCCAGATAGCTTGAATCAGAGATTCTCGACTCACCGGCTCGGGCGCCACACGCAACAAACGCTCAAAAATCACTAACCCAATGGGTGACAGTTTAAGTAACGCCTCATCAAACTTCGCTTCTTTTAATCGCGCATCGTATTGCAAAGGACCATACCGAAGCTGTGTCACTTGCCCGCTACGACGCTTCGCCAACGCGTGAATTCGCACAATCAGCTCTTCCATCGCGAAGGGTTTAACAAGATAGTCATCGGCTCCGCGCTCAAAGCCGGCTAACTTATCATTCAACTGGTCTCTGGCAGTGAGCATGATCACCGGCGTGTCGTTACCCTGTTTACGCAGGGTTTCACACACGCTTAGCCCATCCAAACGCGGCAGGTTAATATCCAACACCACAACTTGGTACTGCTGTTGAGAGAGGAAATTCAAGGCCGCTACGCCGTTGCTGGCGTGGTCGCACACAATATCCTCTAACTCAAGGTAATCCATGATGTTGCCAGCAAGATCGAGATCATCTTCCACCAGCAATGACTTGATCATGCTTGTCTCCTTGCTTTCCCGTGATCGTTTGCATCGTTTTGTTTATGAGACGCTTAGCGTCTTCTTGAATCATTAGTAGAGAAGGGATCAAAAGCAAGGTGATCACCGTGGCAAACAATATGCCGTATCCCAATGATGCTGCTGCAGGGATCAAGAACTGCGCCTGCTTAGATGTTTCACCTAGTATAGGATATAACCCTGCAAAAGTAGTGATAGAGGTGAGTAATACAGCGCGTAAACGGCTGCTACACGCTTCCATTATCGCCTCGACCACAGTGTATCCTTCTTCACGTAAACTATTGAAACGCGATACTAATAGCAAGCTATCGTTTACCACAACCCCACTCAATGCCAAGATACCGTTTAGGGACAAAATACTTAACATTAAGTCATTGCTCCAGTGGCCTAAAATAGCGCCCACCACACCAAACGGAATCGCCGACATAATAATAAGTGGCTGAATGTAAGACTTTAACGGAATGGCCAGCAACGCAAAAATAGCAATCAACGCCATCACAAACATGGTTTCCATCGAACTTTGCGTTTCAGCTTGTTGTTCAGCTTCACCAGCAAAGTGAATAGATAAGTCGGCATGTTGACGGCTTAACGTAGGCACTAAACCATTGTTGAGGGTTTGCACTAATTCAGTAGCCGTTAATACATCGGCATCTACCGACGCTGTCACAGTAATCGCACGTAGACCATCGATACGGGTGATTTCGCTTTGTTGTGAATCGGGAATAATACGCGCAACCACATTCAGAGGCACTACGGTGCCATCGTCTAATCGCACCCGCGCGTTAAGAATATCAGCGGGGTTACTACGTTCATTTTCTGGGTAACGCACCCGCACTTTCACTTCGTTTTTGTCGCGTAAGTAACGCTGCACAATTTCACCGCCAAAGGCGCGTAATAACTGCCCCGACAGGGTCGATGTATCCATTCCCAAAGCGCGACCTTGCTCCGTTAATTCAAAGCGCATCATCGCTTCGCCCGGCGTGAGTGAACTTTCGATACTGGTGATCCCGTCCATCGCTTCTAGTTCTTCGACAAATGCTTGCTCTGCCAACTCTAGGGTTTCGTCGCTAATACTTTTTAGTTCCACTCGGAACGCATCTACCATTTCACGACGCGACTGGATTTTTAACTGTTTTACGCCTTCGGGGTTGCCTGCAAGCTGACGCCATTCATTGGCAAGTTCGTCTAAGCTATACGGTTTGTCCTGACTCAGTTCAACGGTAATACTGCCGCTCTGGTCACCCGTCGCCAATACCTGCAAACTCTGAATACCTGAGCCGTCGTAGTGATGTTGTTTAGCCAATGTGTTGTCAGCTTGATTCAACGTCTGTTCTAACCACGTCAAATTACGCTCGTTCTGCCCGTAGCTGGCATCGCTTTGTAAGGTCATGGTAGCGCTAACTGTATCGCCGGGCATACTAGGAAAAAAGCCAATACGCACAGTGCCGTTCATTGGCATGCCAATCACCGCAATAAATACGGCAATAAATGCAAGCACCATGGCATAACGATAAGTCACAGAGAACGCCAACGCGGGCTTATACATACGCTGATTAAACCAGTTGAGTCCCGAGTCGGCTTTGTGCTGAATATAACCCCATGCCGCTTTAATACCCGAAGCCGGTACTTTTTGGGTTTTTAAGTGCGCAAGGTGAGCGGGCAAAATTAACTTGGATTCCACAACCGACAACAGCAGACAAATACTCACTACAGTACCAAACTGGGCATAAAGATTACCCAATCCACCTGACACATTCGACAATGCACCAAAGGCAGCGACTGTGGTAAGCACACCAAATAGCGTTGGTATTGCAACCTTCATGGTGCCCTTCACCGTGTTAGCGAGGGTATCGCCCTCCGCTTGCCGCGTAGCGTACACACTTTCGCCCACCACTACGGCGTCGTCTACCACTATCCCCAGCGCCATGATAAAACCAAAGGTAGTCATTTCGTTGATCGTCAAACCGGCATAGCTGTCGGTCATAAAAAACAACGTACCAAACAGGATAAATGGCAAGCCCGCCGCAACCCAAAAAGCAACGCGCAGGTTTAAGAACAAGGCTAATACGATAAATACCAAGGCGATCCCGGTAAACGCGTTTTTGGTTAATAGCGCCAAGCGGTCTGTGATCAGGGTACTGCGGTCGTACCAAGACTCGATATACACGTTTTGTGGCAACAGGCCTCGTGATTGCCAATCAGCAACTACCTCATTGGCTTGTTGTACGATGTTTTCAACATCGCCGTATTCATCCATCACTAATTCTATGCCATAGCCGTTGTAGCCGTTATAGCGTGATAACGCGTAGCTATCGTCGGCAAACATGTCGGTAATAGTGGTGACATCGCCCACGGTGAGATAGGTTCCACTTTGATCTGCAAGCAACGGAATATTGGCAAAATCTCTTTTGTAATAGGCTTGTTCAGAAGCCTTTAAGCGGATCACTTTTTCTTTGTTGCGCAAACTGGTGGTTAACGCTGTAGCAGATTCATTGTTTATCGCGTCAGCAATGTCCGACATTGTCAGGCCATATGCTTGTAGCTTAGCCTCATCAATTTCGATAGACATCATGGGGTCGCGAAACGCCGAGGTGTTCACCGTGGTAATGGCGTCTTTCGCTAACAGGTCTCGCTCTAACTGCTCACCTAATGTTTGTAAAGTAGCGTGATCAGCATCGCCGTATAACTGTACCCACAACACGTGATCTTCGCGACGCCCTTTGGTAATAACCGCTTTTTCGGCGTCAGACGGAAAGTTGTAAATCGAGTCTACCTCGTTTTTCACGTCTGTCATTAAAGTGTCTAGGTCGTAATCGGTTTGCTTCTCAATTTGTACCGAGCTTCCGCTGGCAGAAGACGTAGAGGTAATGCGCTTGATGCCGGGCACCGACTCCAACGCATTTTCAATTTTAATCGCAATGCCTTCTTCCGCTTGCTTTGCATCACCACTGTCATAAGTCATGGATACACGCACATAACGCGGCTCCATACTCGGAAAAGCCTCTTTTCTCAATTCAGTGGCAGATAAAATACCCACCACTATCATGCCCAACATCAATAAATTGGCCGCAACTGGGTTTTGAGCAAACCAAGCAATAATGCCTCTGTTTTGGGGGTTCATTACTCATCCCCCTCTGCTAACACATTTACCTTTGTACCGACCAAATAACTATTAAGAGGGCGCACCACAATTTGTGCGTCTTCCATCCCTTTGATTGGTGTGATGTAGGCATAGCTTTGGTCTTGAAACAGCACCTCAGGGGTCACTTTATCCAATGTACTTTGCGCCGACACAAACCACACTTCTTGCTTTTGTGAAATCGCGCTTGATGGTATTTGCCACACTTGCTCCCACGTTTTACCGGCAATGTGAGCAACCACATAAGTACCAAAGTACAAGGGCTTTTCTGCGCTTAAAGGTTGTGTAATCGTGACAATGGCAGAGCGTTGACGAGTCGCAGAATCGAGGTGTTGTTCAACACGGGTTACTTGCCCCTGCCACGTAACCATTCCATCCATGTCGGTTAAGGTTACCGACCAAGGGTGTTGTGCAAGCGTGTCGATTGGTGGCAGGTTTTGCCACTGTGACGCAGACAATGGAATGGCAACCTCTGCCTTGTCAGTTGAGAACAAAGAAGCAACCGTACCTCCCGCTTGCACGTAACTGCCTGGCTGAACATCTCGGGTGACAATCACGCTGTTAAACGGTGCGCTGATGTGAGTATTGGCCAAATCACGCGACGCACTTTGCTTTTGTGCCAAGGCTTCTTTTACATTAGCTTCCGCGGCTTTCAGGTAAGGCCCACGTAGCACGAGATCTGAAGTTGGTTCACCCTCTAAACCAGAACGTGCCCATTCATTTCTGGCTTGTTCACCCTGTAGTTTTTCTTCTTCCAACTCAACCAAGGCTTGCTGGTACAAGGCTTCTGCACTGGCAAGTGCTTGGCGATAATCGGCGTCGTTGATTGTGGCAAGGGTTGTCCCGGCTTTTACTTGTTTACCGGTTTGAAATTGGCTGCCTAACTTGTCAATTTGACCAGACACTCGCGCAGTCAACGTCAGCGAAAACTCCGGCGACACCTCACCATAGCCTTTTACCGAAGCCGTGTAAGACTGACTTGCCACATTTACCACACCAATCGTGGGCAAGGTCGCTTCGCTCGCTTGGCTGCGTTGAGGGTTATTTTTCTCTGGTCTCGTAGGCGGGTTAGCTTGCGCTTTGTTCTGCTGAGCAGGCGGTTTGCCACCGGGAGGGCCCATCTGATCGCCAGAGCCACCGCCTAAACTGGCTAACGCGCCAACAATTAACAGCGCGGCACCCGCAGTATAGATAATGTTTTTCTGAAGATTAGTCATGTGACACTCCTAGGCCGAGGGCAAGGCCTAAATCAATTCGGTTAGAAAGTTGGTTAAATTGGGTTTGAATGAGTTGTGATTTCAAGTCAAAGCGCGTTTGATAAACACTCAACAAGTCGAGAATATCCACTAACCCTTGGCGATATTTATCTGAGTAATTCGTCGCGCTGCGATCTGCATTAACAATGGCTTCTGCAATCGCGTCGTATTGGGCTGAAAGGCTTTTTTCTTGGCCTAGCGCATCTTGCACTTCTTTCACCGCAGTAAGTAAGGTGTCTTGATATGCCCACCATGTATTTAATGTATCTAGCTCCGCCGCATCTAAATTGGCTTGCAGTTGCCCACCTTGAAACAGCGGAGCAGTGATTTGACCAAGTAAACTCCACACGGGGTTTTTCAACAATGATTCAGCTGGCGTGTCGCCTGATTCGGTTAATGCAGCAGTTAAATCAATGCTGGGTAACAAGTTTTTGAACGCCACTTTTTCACGGTACTCATTGGCTTCAATCGCGCTGTATGCCGCAACTAAATCAGGGCGACGGGCTAAGTCTTGCTTGGGCAACTGTGTTAATGGTGTAAAAACATTTGGGAACGATGATTCTTGTAATCGTTCAACAAGGCTTTCATCGAGCGAATGCTGACCAAGCAATAAGGCCAACGCACGTTTGGACTCAGCCACGGTTTCGGTATATTCCGCCACGCTCGCCTTGGCACTCGCACTGTCTGTGCGCGCACTGTCTAGGTCGTCGAGGCTCCCGGTTCCAGCCCGATAGCGGTCGAGAATTACCGTCTCATAATTTTTCAATAGGGTATAACGAGCCTGCTCAACGTCGAGTAACGCGTTGTTGGCAATAACTTGTAGATAACCTCGCATAATCTCGGCCGCGAGTTCATTTTCTACCGCCATAAGATTGGCTCGACTGGTGGTAATGTCCCACTGAGCTGCGCTGGCATTGTCTGCAAGCTTCATCCATAAATCTAGCTCCCAACTCACAGTCACCGATGAAGAATAAGAATTCTCACTGTCTGCTTGGCGATTACCCGAAAAACTCGCGCTTGCTTGTGGCACCCGTGCGGCGTTGGTTACACGCTTTTGAACCTGTGCCGCTTTCAACGTAATAAGTTGCTGTTGTACGCCAGGGTTTTGGTTTAGTCCTAACTCAACAAGCGACTGCATCGACATTTCTGGCATCAGGTCATACAAGGTTGTCATCGCTTTAGCTTGATCACTTTGCGCGGCCCATTGCACAGCCTCGCCTGTGTGTTGGCGTGCCTTTTCACTCAGAGCTGCGTCATCGTAATTGGCATGGCTGGCACAACCCGCTAGTGCCAACGCTATCGCTAGATAGGTGAATCGCATCTTTCTTCATCCGGTTTTTTTGATGCTGGGAGTGTATAAAAGTGAGGGTTAAGGCAGGGTTAAGGAACAGGAAAAGAGTGCTAAGCCTTTCAATTTCTGTGATTTTTAATGGTAACTCTGTAGGCTTTAAACTAAGCTTTAGCTACAAAAAAGCTAATGTGTATTTTTCTAGGAGTGAGCGTTGGATTCTGCATTGCCGAGCTTGTCACACATCATTGAACTCGCCGTCGCCCCTGTTTTTCTACTCGCAGGTATTGCGGGGTTTTTAAATGTTATGTCTGGTCGGTTAGGGCGTATCACTGACCGTGTACGTGGTGCAGAACGAGAACTTCTCAGTATTAGTTATCAGCCCATTATTCAATCTCGCCGTGAAGAGATTTTATTATTGTGGCGCCGTATCAAAGTGATCAATTGGGCCATTGCACTGTGTACAGCTTCAGCATTGATGGTATGTAGTGTCATTGTGAGTTTATTTACCGGTGAACTCTGGCACGTTAACCTTCATGTACTGGTGGTAACCTTATTTGTTTTTGCCATGCTGTTTTTGATCACCGCATTACTGTTATTCATTCTCGAAATCAAATTAGCCACACTGACCATTCGATTATCAAGAACGGTACGCTAAACGGGTTGTTTAGCGTACTTTTGCTTAAACTCGTTGCGGTATTGGCTTGGGGTCTTGTTGAATTTTTTCTTAAATAGCGTGTTGTACACCGACTTACTATTAAAGCCCGCATCGTAAAAAATGTCCGTAATACTCTTATCAAAGCACATAGGGTCTTCCAGTAAACGCTTGGCCTCTTGAATACGGTAGTTATTAATGAACTCGTAAAAATTCACTTCGTAGTGCCGGTTAATGGTGTTCGACAGCTCTTTAATGGGAATATCTAGCTTTTCCGCCAAGCGTTCAAACGACAAATTTTGATTCAGATAAGGCCGTTCCGCTTCCATAGTAGATTCAAGGCGCTCGACTAATTCCATACTCACGGGTTCTTTTTCTGCCGTTTTGACTTTCGGCACACCGGCACGCAAAAAGTGCGATGCCGACATAAATATCACGGTATTGAACAAGGCAAACTGCATGTAATACGACGTTAAACCTATGATTTCAACAATGTCGTAATACGGGAACACATACAGTGAGTGATAAACTTTGATCAAGCTCAGCATGGTTTCCCAGACTAAAATCCCGGTCAGCACCATTAGCACTTTGCCTAACCAAGGCGGCATATTGAATTTGTCGGTGTGTTGCGTATCTGCATTCAACACATATAACGTCGCCAATACCGCAAAAACCACACGCGCACTCTTGGCCACTAGGTCCATAAACACATAATTAAAGTCGGCAAACGAATAATCTTTGATCAACACCACCTTTTGTTCATGTGGCAACGAGTAAAAATGCAGATAAATAAACACCGCGAACGCTACTGCGGGTAACGCAAACAAACCATGCCAACGCTGTAATTTGAATCCAGATTGCGTGATCGAGAGCGCAAACAAAAACAATAAGGGGCCATCAAGCCAATACGCAAAATTGAGGATAAAAAAGAAATTCGGCGACGCTTCTAATACCCAGTATCGGAAGGTACTGCCCCATAACACCAACTCATTTAGCGCAATACCCGCATGAACCGCGAAAAATGCTATCAGTAAAGTGGTAGGTAAACTCGGCTTCGGGCGGTTAAACCCTACATAAAACGCTACGGCGAGACACTCAAAGACTATGAGTAGGAGAACCAAGTCATGTAAGTTAAATAGTGTTTTATCCATGATTCTCTGCGCACGCGTAGTTGTAATTATGGTGTTAATGGATCGTCAGGATGTTACCCAGTCTGCCAACCGAAATCAATCGCCAGAAATCGCTTAAAGCGTTAATCCGAACGTTCGTTTAAGAGGGGCGAGTGAATTTTTGTGCGATTTTTTATCATACAATTGCTTTTACCTTTACGACCCGATGTATAGATAAAAATATAAATTTCATTAGGTTACAAGTTCTTTTCATAAAACGAACGTTCGAATTGCCCACTCATCTCTGGCGTAAACGACTTAGCGTGCTAATCCCCCTACACTGCTTCGCAGTTTTTCGTGTTGTAACAAAATTGCTAACAACACGGCCCGATTAATAATATGAAGGAGTGTATTTTGACAAAGTCGACCTATCGACAGAGTGCCATTCTCTCAGGCGTGCTATTTGCCTTAGCTGCCTGTTCCGGCGCTCCGAAACAACCACAAGATGAGGCGATTGGGGTAGTTCACCCAGAAAAGTGGCCAAAAGTCACTAGCCCAATCAAGCAGAACCCAGAAACCGAAGCCCAAATAACCCAGTTAATCGAAAAGATGACCATCGAGCAGAAGGTGGCGCAACTTATTCAACCCGAGATTCGTGATTTTACCGTTGAAGAAATGCGTCAATATGGGTTTGGCTCTTATTTGAATGGCGGCGGTGCGTTCCCAAACAATGACAAATACGCCACTATGCCTGACTGGGTAGCATTGGCCGACAAAATGTACCAGGCGTCAATCGACAGCAGCATCGATGGCATCGACATACCCACGATGTGGGGAACCGATGCAGTGCACGGCCATAACAATGTGATTGGCGCGACCATATTTCCCCACAATATCGGCCTAGGTGCTATGCACAACCCTGCACTGATGGAACAAATTGGTGCTGCGACTGCGAAAGCGGTACGTGTGACGGGTATTGACTGGTTGTTCGCACCAACCGTTGCCGTAGTACGCGACGACCGCTGGGGCCGCACCTACGAAGGCTATTCTGAAGACCCTACCATAGTGAAAGATTATGCTGCGGCCATGGTACGCGGTATACAGGGCGCGCCCGGCGAGCAGTTTCTATCTGATACAAAAGCCATCGCGACGGCGAAGCACTTTCTTGGTGACGGGGGCACCAACCTAGGTGTCGACCAGGGGAACAACTTGTCTACCGAAGAAGAGCTGATCAATATTCACGCTCAGGGCTATGTAGCCGCTATCGAAAATGGCGTACAGACTATTATGGCGTCATTTAATAGCTGGCACGGTGAAAAGATGCATGGCAACAAAGCCATGCTGACCGACGTATTAAAAGAGCAAATGGGCTTTGACGGCTTGGTGGTAGGAGACTGGGATGGTCACGGCCAAGTGCCCGGTTGCAGCAATAGTAGTTGTGCACAAGCGATCAACGCTGGTGTCGACATTATTATGGTTCCTACTAATTGGAAGGCCATGTATGAAAATACGGTCGCCCAAGTCAAAAGTGGTGAAATAACCCAAACACGCCTCGACGATGCCGTACGCCGCATTTTGCGAGTAAAATTCCGAGCGGGTTTGTTTGATGGCATTGCGCCAAAAGACCGTGGCGTTGCCGGTGACCAATCACTCATTGGCAACCAAGCGCATCGCGAAATTGCACGCCAAGCTGTTCGTGAATCATTGGTGCTACTCAAAAACCAATCTCAACTGTTGCCACTCATGCCCAACCAACACGTATTAGTCGCTGGAACCGGCGCTGACAATATCGGCAAACAATCAGGTGGTTGGACTATTTCCTGGCAGGGTACGGGGAACCTCAACAGTGACTTCCCTGGCGGTACCTCAATATATGATGGCATTAAGTCTACGGTTGAAGCTGCTGGCGGCACCACCACATTAAGTAAATCTGGCGTATTCACCCAAACGCCAGATGTCGCCATTGTTGTGTTCGGCGAAAACCCTTATGCAGAAGGTGCGGGGGATAGAGACAGCATTGAGTATCAACGCGGTAACAAACGCGACCTTGCCATGTTGCGCAAGCTCAAAGCACAAGGCATTCCTGTGGTTTCTGTTTTCCTCACTGGACGCCCCTTGTGGATTAACGCCGAGCTGAATGCATCTGATGCCTTTGTGGTGGCATGGCTACCTGGCTCAGAAGGGCTAGCCGTCGCCGACGTTCTATTTAGTGACAACCAAGGTAACTTACAACACGACTTTACGGGCAAATTATCTTATTCATGGCCAGCGCTGGATGACCAAGTGGTGTTGAACAAAGGTGATGCTGACTATGCACCGCTCTTTGCTTATGGATTCGGTCTCACATATCAAGATACGGACACCTTAGGCGATGACCTCAATGAAGTGCCTGCTATTCCGTTAGAAAAAGACAACTCTCAACCTTATCCCTTGTTTGATACCGTTCCGCAATCAGACTTAGCTTTCTTTTTGGGAGATAGAGCAAGTTGGGCAGTACCCGTTGCTACCAGTGTTGTTACCACACAGGGTTCAAATAATCTCACCCTATGCACTGAAAACATGACGGTACAAGAGGATGCGCGCCAATTAACCTGGGCGGGTCAAAGCCTAGCTCGTGCTTTCCTAGGTTGGAGTGAACCTCGTACCATTGCTGAGTATTTGGATAGCCATAGTGCGTTGCAATTCAGCGTAAAAGTTACCCAAGCGCCCACCGCCAGTGTACAACTCGGTGTTTTATGCGCCGACGATTGCCGTGGTACGGTAGACGCGCAAAGCGCCCTTGCTAATCTAACCACTGATCAATGGCATACGTTCAGCGTAGGTTTGCAATGTTTGGTTGAGGCTGGCGCGAGTTTTGACAGCGTTACCGCTCCTTTCGTGATTGAAACCTCTGGAGAGATGCAAATTTCTGTGGCTGACATTATGTTGCAACCAGAGGCAGCATCAAACGCAACCATAGCTTGCCAGTAATCTAAGTCCCTCGGTTTAAAGTGCCCCAAAGCGCTACTCAACTTAGCACGGTTTGCTAAGCGGTAGCGCTTTTTTGTGGCCACGCCCATTTGATATTATCTTGTTAATAAATTACGAGAAAAATCCTGCGCTAAACAACAAGGTTCACTGTTGTTCTTCCACCAAACAAACTCATCATACCTCCTTTAAAGTATGATACTTGCTGCTTTCCTTTCCGTAAGGTGATGTTTTACCATTGCCCCGCAAAAACACTAACCAAATGAAATAAAAGAGGTTTGCAAAGTTCGAACGTTCGTTTCGTGAATACGAACGTTCGTATTCACGGTTTTAGCATGAATAAAACGACTTATAGATAGCGCAGGCGTAGGCTTCGCCATGCTTTTCAAAATTGTTAATGGAAAGTTTAAAATTTGCGTGCAACACGAGCACAACACATAAGCTATCGCAAGGGAGAAAATAATGAAAACTCGCCCCTTTAATAAAAGCCAAATCGCCTTATCGGTGTCTTTGGTTTTAGGTTCGGCGATGATCACCAGCACACAGGCTCAGGAAGCAAACACTGACAGCGAAGTAGAAGTTATAGAAGTCAGTGGTATTCGTGGCAGTATGATACGCGCTATGGATATGAAACGGTCTGGTGATGGTATCGTCGAGGCAATTTCAGCGGAAGATATCGGTAAATTCCCCGATACTAACTTAGCGGAATCGCTTCAACGTATTACTGGCGTATCAATTGACCGGTCTGACGGTGAAGGCAGTCGCGTGACAATTCGTGGTTTTGGTGCCGACCGCAACATGGTGCTGTTAAATGGCCGTCAAATGCCCACGCCTACGCGTTCTTTTGACTTCGCCGACCTCGCCTCTGAAGGTGTCAGCGCCGTCGAAGTGTATAAAACTGGCCGCGCCTCCATCGCCACGGGCGGCTTGGGTGGAACCATCAATATCATCACGCCGCGACCGTTGGCGAACCCCGGCCGTCAAGCAAGCCAGGGTTTTAAAGCTGTGCATGATGGGTCAACCCAGAAAGGAGATACCTGGACTCCTGAAATTTCTGGTTTGTACTCCGAAACCTTCCTTGATGATAAGTTTGGCATTTCATTAACGGGTAGTTACCAGAAGCGTGACAGCGGCAACAGCAATGCCTCTGTGGGTTCTGGTTGGCGCTCCTTTATCTCTGGTCAAGACGAAGGTGGCTGGGGTAACTTGCCATCGGAAGATCCAGACAATTCTTATTTGAATAAGCCCGCTGACGGTGTCACTTACGCGGTACCTCAGAACTTGGTTTATCAATTTAACGAAGCGTACCGCACACGTATTAACGGTCAGTTGACCCTTGAATACCAAGCGACAGACAAGTTAAAAGCGCGTTTAGATTATACCTATTCAGAGCGTAGTATCGACCGTGAATTGACGGATATGTCTACCTGGTTCTCGTTCAACTACAACAACGCGACTATGGTATGGTCAGAGCCTAATAGTGAAGGCATCTCTTATCCCATCCAGTACCAAGATACAGATAACTATAGCGAAGATGCTCAGCGCGGCGAAGGAATTGGTATTAACTCTGGCCGCGGCTTCTCGGCAACGAAAAATACCAACAACTCGATTGGCTTGAACTTGGAATATCAGGTTAACGACAATCTATTGGTCGAGTTTGATTATCACGACGCGTCGGCGAAACACGAGCCTAACAGCCCTTACGGCAGTTGGGGTTCGCTTGCGATGATCTCTAACAACCGTATTCGTACCACGGTAGATTTTTCACAAGTATTGCCAGTATTAAGCATTGAATACCCTGAAGGTGTTGATGGTTTTGAACCAGCGGATATGATTGGTGCGGGCAGTAATTTCGGTAACAACCACGAACGCTCTGACCTTGAACAAATTCAAGCAAGCGGTACCTATACCTTTGATGCAGGCATTATTGAAAGTATCGACTTTGGTATTTCGCAAACCGAAACCAACAACCATTCAAAGTACGCCAGCGCGACTCGCGGTACATGGAGTGGCGTAGGGGAGCCTGAAGATTGGGAAGACAGCTGGTTTACGCAACGTTCGCTCGGCGATATGTTCGACAATGTGCCCGGTCATGCTGACCCAGACCTTGAGCCATACTATATCGATTGGGATTTCGAGCAGATAGCCGAGTTCACTGCGGCTAACTTCTATAACGAAAATGCCAACGAATGGCCGTGCGGCCCGCGTTTCTGCGGCGGCACAAATTATACCACCGACCGTTACACCGATGAGAAAATGCAGGCTGCCTACGTGCAAGCAAACCTCGTATTTGATATCGGCGATATGCCAGCAGAAATGATTACCGGTTTGCGATACGAGAAAACCGATACGCACGCTTCGGCGCTCGTACCGAGTTACGATGGTATTTCGTGGAGCAGCACCAACGAATTGGTGTTACAGCCTACCGGCGATTCCGTGTTTACCGACGAGTACGGTGATTACGACAATCTATTGCCAAGTGTCGATTTTAAAGTGGATTTAACCGACGATCTTGTTGCCCGTGCGTCATTCAGCAAAACGATTTCGCGTCCGAGTTATGGTGATATGCAAGGGGGTAAAACCCTAGGCGGCCAAATCACCACAATCCAAGGTTCAGGCTCACGGGGTAATCCTGCGTTGTTACCACTAGAGTCGACCAACTATGACTTGTCTCTAGAATGGTATTACGACGAAGCCAGCTATGCTGCCATTGGCTGGTTTAACAAAGACGTTAAGAACTTTGTCGGCCGTCGCACAATTACCGAAACCGCGTTTGATTTGCGTAACCCTGCTCAAGGCCCGAGAGCAGACGCTGCTCGCGCCGCTGGTTTTACTGGTAACGCTGAAATCAGACAATACATTTTAGACAACTATCTCGATAGCGACCCGAATGTATATCTGAACGAACACGGCGACGTGGTGATTGATGCTAGCCCTGAAGATGAATTAGCCATGTTTGAAATTACCATTCCTTACAACCAGCGCGATAACAATGTGCATGGGTGGGAAGTGGCCGTTCAACACATGTTCTGGGATAGCGGTTTTGGTGTGAATGTGAACGGTACACTGGTAGACGGCGACTTGTACTACGACAATGCGTCTCTCGAACCACAGTACGCCCTTACTGGCTTGAGTGATTCAGCTAACTTTATCGCCTTCTACGAAAACGATGTGATGTCGATTCGTGTGGCCTACAACTGGCGCGATAAATTTTTGGCCTGGATTGGTGACGGCTCAGGAGACAACCCAGTCTACACCGAAGCCTATGGCCAGTGGGACGTGAACATGAGCTACGACGTGAACGAAAACCTGACGGTATTTGTGGAAGGGATCAACCTGACCAACGAATATCAGCGTCAGCATGGTCGTCACAAACAAATGTTGATCAACCTACGTCAGTCATCTCCTCGCTATAACGTTGGTATGCGTTATACCTTTTAATTAGCGATTAACGATGTCCCGTGCTGTACGAGAAGCTGCTTGTTTTGCAAAACGCTTTTCGTACAGCTTTTTGCGTTTAAATTTGGCCCAATATATAGGCCACCTATAACAAGAAAAGGAGCCACTATGGCAAACCCAGTTGTACTTAATAACGTCGAGCATAAAGACTTACGCGTTATTCGTACTCACTCCAGCCAAGTGAACGAATCCACCAACATTGCCCTTGCGATGCCTTTTGAGTTTCGCAGCTTACAACACGAATACCCCATCGTTTTTTACAAAGACGATAAAAACCAGTCATTTCATGCCGTAGTGCTATTAGGTTTAGCGCACAACGAAAACCTCTATCTGAGCGAAGAGGGCTGGGATGCCAACTATGTGCCCCTGATGATCGAACGCCAGCCATTTTTAATTGGTATGCGCGGGCCTGATGCAACGGGCGAACGCCAACCCGTATTGTTAATCGACCTTGATAGCCCAAAAGTCAGCCACAATGAGGGAGAAAGAGTGTTTTTACCTCACGGCGGTCACAGTGATTACCTGCAACACATCACCGACATTCTCAGTGCCATTCGCGAGCGCGAGGAAGAAACCCAAGCCTTCCACAATGCCTTGCTAGAATATGACTTACTCGAAAGCTTTTTCTTAGATATCAGCTTGTTCGGTGAAGACAAAAACCGTTTGAGTGGTTACTACACCATCAACGAAGAAAAACTCAACGCGCTTGATGACAATGTAGTTTTGGATTTACACAAACGTGGCATGTTACAACTCATCCATTTTGTGATTGCCAGCCAAGCGAATTTTGCAGATTTGATCGACCGTAAAAAGGCTCGTGTAGGTCATGCTGAGTGATACTTTACCCCATAGTAAGTCGGTCGCCCTTGCGCCGGGCAGCCCGTTACCTCACACGGTACTTGCCTCTCAGCAACCGTTAATCCTGCGTGGATACATTAACCATTGGTCCGCTGTATCACGAGGAAAAATAAGCAACGAAGCAATATGTGAGCACTTACTTCAATTCTATACTGGCGAGAATATGGGCTTTTTCTTTGGTGATCCCAGTATCAAAGGTCGTTTCTTCTATAACGAAGATATGACGGGGTTTAATTTCGAAAAAGTCGCCGCCGATTTAGGCTTGATTCTTAGAAAATTAATCGAAACTGAAAGTATGCCAAACAAACCATCGATTTTTATTGGTGGAACCCACTTGCAGCAGTATTTACCCGGTTTTCACGACCACAACCCAAAAGTACCAGTTCCTCATGACAACCCGCGAAACGGGCTTTGGGTAGGCAATCAAACTCGTGTCGCCATTCATCAAGACTTACCTCTCAATATCGCGTGTTGTGTAGCAGGTAAGCGACGTTTTACCCTGTTTCCTCCAGAACAAACGCCCAATTTATACATCGGCCCGTTGGAGCACACGCCTTCTGGTCAGCCCGTGAGCTTAGTCGACATGCACGAGATTGATCACGCCCGATTTCCCAAATTCCAGCATGCGTTACAACACGCACAAGTGGCAGAGTTAAACCCAGGCGATGCATTGTTTATCCCCAGTATGTGGTGGCATGAAGTGGAAGCATTGGCTCATTTCAACGTACTCGTCAACTACTGGTGGCGTAGCACTCCTGATCACATGGATGCCCCCATTCATGCTCTACATCACGCATTGTTGAGTATTGCTCAGCTGCCGAGCGCAGAAAAAGCTATTTGGCAGGACATTTTTAATCACTATGTGTTTAACCAAGATGACAGCCATCTTGCCCATATTCCCGCAGAAGCCCGCGGCGTACTGGGCGAAATGGACGAAGCCAATGCTCGACGGTTGCGAACCCTATTACTACAAGCTTTGAATCGATGAATACAGCAACACAACCGATTAAAAATATCGTCATCGCCGGAGGCGGTACAGCCGGATGGATGACCGCAGCCGCATTGAGCCATACCCTCGGCAAACAACTCAATATTACATTGGTGGAGTCCGAAGCCATTCCTACCGTGGGCGTTGGCGAGGCGACCATCCCCACCATGCAGTATTTTCATCGTTTGCTCGGTATTGATGAACGTGCGCTCATGGCTGCCACCCACGCTACCTTCAAGCTAGGCATCGAATTCAACCACTGGCGACACCAAGGGCATAGTTATCTTCATGCCTTTGGTCATACCGGGCAAGACTGCTGGGCCTGCGGCTTTCAACACTTCTGGCTCAAAGGTAGACAGATTGGTATAACTCATGATTACGGCGACTATTGCCCCGAGCATCAGGCGGCCATCGCCCAGCGCTTTGCGCATACTAAACCTCAAAACCTCAATTATGCTTACCACTTAGATGCGGGAAAGTACGCCCAATTTTTACGTAATTTCAGTGAGCAGCGAGGCGTTAAGCGCATTGAACGTAAAATTGCTCATGTTGGGCTTTGCCCTCAAACCCAGTTTATCGAGCTGCTGAGATTAGACGATGGACAAGTAATTGAAGGCGATCTCTTTGTGGACTGTACCGGCTTTAAGGGATTACTCATCGAACAAGCCTTGCGAACAGGCTATGAAGATTGGTCACATTGGCTGCCTTGTGACCGGGCTATAGCCGTGCAATCTGAACATTCGCACGCGCCCTTGCCTTACACCAAAGCCACGGCGATGCCCTATGGTTGGCAGTGGCGTATTCCATTGACCACTCGACAAGGCAATGGCGTTGTGTACGCGAGCAATGCGGTTTCAGATGAGCAAGCCCTCGACGATTTACTCACTGAGATTCAAGCAACCACGCTCACTGAACCCAAAACCATTCGATTTAAAACTGGAAAACGCCGCCAACAATGGAATAAGAACTGTGTGGCGATTGGCTTGTCTTCAGGTTTTCTAGAACCCCTGGAGTCGACCAGTATTCATTTAATTTCGTCATCAATACTGAGGCTGCTGGATCTATTCCCTCATCAAGGCATTCAACCAAGTGAAGTACATGAGTACAACAAGCAAAGCGAACTCGAATTAATCGGTATTCGTGACTTTGTGATTCTGCACTACAAGGTGACGCAACGTAACGACAGCCCCTTGTGGCAATATTGCCGCTCGATGACGGTGCCCGATACCTTGCAAGACAAACTCGACCTTTTCACCCAAACCGGTCGCGTGCTGAAAGAGCGCAATGAATTGTTTGAAGACTCGTGGCAACAGGTAATGCTGGGGCAAGGCCTCGTTCCCACCAATTTCCACCCTATTGTGAATAACATGTCAGATAACGAACTGCGAAATTTTCTCGCCCAAATACGCACCCAAATACAAAACCGTGTGGCGCAACTTCCTGCCCATACCGCTTACTTGCAAGGATATTTGCAAAGCTAATTCGTATCACTGCACAGTATTTTTCAGCGGATCGATGCGGTAACTATTAACAATTCATATCACCAAGGCTCAGTGCTCATCACTGGGCCTTTTTTAGTGCTTTCCCGCTAAAACAAACGTTCTATCGCTAATTCGAACGTTCTAATTGGCGTTTTCGCGCCCACTAGGAATCGTCTTCGCCGGATTTTTGGTTAACTGATTGTTGCAAACTTGTTGATTCAAGCGCGCCGACAACACCAATGGAGCAACTCGGAGAGAACCGGTGAAAACAACAAATAAACAGAATAAGTTTACGCTTAGTAAGTTAGCACAACTTGTTGCCGTGAGTGGCCTGGCACTCACTATAACAGGTTGTGGTTTAGATGAAGCCAGTGATGCAGATAAGCACAATGGCGAAACCGTTTATGATTTTGCCCCACCGACACCCAAAGCCGGTGAGGAACAATACAGCATGCTCAAACAAGATCGCGAGCGCTGGATGAACGAGCAAGGCGAGATCGTATCATTACGCGGCGTCAACCTCGGTAACTGGTTGATGATGGAAATGTGGATGCTCGACAGTGGAGACAACCCTGTCGGTGAAGGTATCGAAGACCAATGTACCTTTGAAGCCACATTAGAGAGCCGCTTTGGCGCTGAAGAAAAAGCGCGCTTGATAGACGTTTACCGCGATAACTTCGTCACCGAAAGAGACTGGGATATCCTGCAAGATGCCGGATTCAATCTTATCCGCCTGCCTTTCCCTTACCAGTTAATCGAAGACGACGCCAACCCTATGACCTTGCGCGATGACGCATGGCAATACCTCGATTATGCCATTGCTGAAGCCAAAGCTCGCAATATGTGGGTGGTACTCGACTTACACGGCGCAGCGGGCGCACAAGGTTGGGAACACCACAGTGGCTGTGCTGGTAAAAACGAATATTGGGAAGGCGACAACGTAGCTGAGAATCAAGCGCGCACAGCCTGGTTATGGCAACAGATCGCAACGCGCTACAAAGATGAACCCGCTGTTGCTGGTTATGGCGTACTCAACGAACCTTGGGGAACCGATGCCGAAACCTTGGCAGCAAATGTGACAGAGCTATATCACGCTATTCGTGAAGTAGACCAAGATCACATTGTTATTTTACCCGGCCACAACAGCGGTGGCATAGATGCTTACGGCGATCCAGAAGATGCCGGCATGACCAACGTAGCATTCGAAATGCACTTCTACCCCGGTATTTTTGGTTGGGGTGAGATTGGCTATGATGTTCATCGTGACTGGCTGACTTGCGGGCAAAATGGCACCACAGGCGTGTGTGAGTGGGACGAAAAAATCCGTGAACTCGATACGCCGTTCCTCATTGGTGAGATGCAACCGTGGACTGGTTTGGGTGATCAAGGTGGCCTGATTACTCGTGCCACTTTCGACCGCTACAACGAACTGAGTTGGGCCGGTACTGCTTGGTCGTACAAGGTGTTAACTACCAATGGTGGTCAAGGCAATGGCACATGGGGTTACGTAACCAATAAAGGTGAGCGCTTACTAGCTAAAGCAACCACGTGGAGTTGCGACGGCTGGGATGATGATTTATCTGAGGCCTGTGAAACTCCTGCAAAAATTGTCACGCCCACAGACACCGACCAAACCTTCTATCTGATCATTAAATCAGGCGCATTAGGTGGGCAGCACGATGTATCCTTTGACAACCTAACACTCACAGCCCAGTCCACCGGCGAAGATATTCTCACCAATGGCGCATTCGACATTGACTCAGGATGGATCGAGTGGAGTGGGACTAATGCCACCCCAGAAGACGACAACCTAACTGCAGAAGTGGGGGCAACACTCGGCGAAGACAAAGTACTTCATATTACTGCCTCAGACGGCTTCTCAAACGGTGGTGTATACCAAGCCGTAGAATTGAAAGGCGGTGAGTCGTATTTGCTCGGCGGACACTTTACCGATGTGAACTCTTCCGATATGTGGGCTGAAATCTACCTCTTGCCTGCGCCACCAACAAACGGTCAAGACGTTAGCGCCGCGGCCATGGCGAAGATTGATTTAAATAGTTCATCTAAAGAAGAAATCGAAGCCTATTTTGCCGGTATGTCGACTGTTGAATACGAAGTAAATCAAGTTGTTTATGACGCATTGACCGCCAGTGAACCAGCGGACATTTTTAACTTTCCCAACGCACCGCAGGAGCTCACGTTAGAGAAGACAACGGAAGGCATGAGCCTAGTGTGGATGGGCGTATCTGACGCCACTTACAACGTGTATCGCACCACGTCTTCTGGCAGTAACTATCAATTGGTTGCCGAAGGTGTAGAAACAGAAATGTATCTGGATACCACCACCACAGAAGGCGTGACTTATTACTACATTGTTACGGCTGATAACGGTGAAGAAAGCTATGCGTCTAACGAAGTGGCGACAGAAATATTCTACGCCACCATACCCGGACGTATCGAAGCTGAGCACTTTAGCGGCCAATCAGGGTTCCAAGTTGAAGATACCCAAGATGTCGATGGCGAGCAAAACCTCGGTTATACCGATGCAGGTGACACGCTGACATACAATGTAGAAGTAACAGAAGCTGGCGAGTACACACTTACTTTGCGAATAGCTAGCTCAGGTGGCTCCGAAGGTATTGCCTTTACCATGGACGGAAACAGCATTGGTTCAACAAC
Organism: Alteromonas sp. ABE4_545; assembly: GCF_056161325.1. Taxonomy (NCBI): domain Bacteria; kingdom Pseudomonadati; phylum Pseudomonadota; class Gammaproteobacteria; order Alteromonadales; family Alteromonadaceae; genus Alteromonas; species Alteromonas sp. ABE4_545. The sequence goes on along the minus strand of NZ_JBSWYY010000003.1, from coordinate 230,316 downwards.
CGTGCCTGATACGGGTGATTGGCAAAACTGGCAATCAATTAGTACCACAGTGACACTAGAAGCCGGCGAACAAGAGCTTCAGCTAACCGCTCTCGGTGGTGCATGGAACCTGAACTGGATGGAATTTACTAAAAACTAATCCAACAGGTTTGTCCCAACCTTTGCCAGCAAGCGCATCATATGCCTTGCTGGCTTTTTCTGCTTTTACAACCCGACACATGAGTACAAACACTCAAGAGATCTCGTTTTCATGACATTACGCCATCTATTAATTTTCGGTTGCGCCTTATTTGCAACTCACCTTCATGCGACTTCACAGCCACAAGCCTGGGCTTCCAGTGAACTTCACTCAAATGACAAAGCTTGGTACACCACGCCGTGGCCTGAAAGTGATATCGCCTATCGACTCACACCAATTACGGTAAAGCAAGTCGATACCATGGACAGTTCAGGCATTCACATTGACCCGACTCATTCTTATCAACGCATACTGGGCCTTGGCGCTTCATTTGAACATTCCACCGTATACGCCCTGCGCAAAAACAAAAACGCAGCACAGCAAGAAGCAGTATTACGTGCGTTAATCGACCCCAAAGCCGGTATTGGTATGAATTTGTTTCGCATCAGTATTGGCACTTCTGATTTTTCAGATGGCACCTACGCCGACACCCCAACAGACAACGCCAAAGGCTGGTATAGCTTTCAAGATACGCCAACTAGCCCCTTTAGCATTCAGCGCAACATTGAACTGGGTATTATTGATACATTACAGATGGCGATAAAAGTCGGCCACGATACACATAACCCCATTAAGTTTGTTGCCAGCCCTTGGAGCCCGCCGGGTTGGATGCGAGAACACAACAACATGGTGCAAGGGGGCACGCTAAAACGCGAATATTACGCCGACTACGCACAGTATTTGCGCCAGTTTATTGAAGCGTATGATGCTCAGGGCATTCCCATTCACGCGATAACGTTACAAAACGAGCGCCAATTTGAGCCACCCGCTTATCCCGGCATGGTGTTAAGCTGGCAGCAGGAACGCGACTTACTCATTGAAATTTATGAAAATTTCCACAACATCAATGGCGAGCACGGCAAACCATTAGCAGTAAAGCTATGGACGTTGGATCACAACTTCAACTATTGGCAACAAGCAGTAGACCAACTTGACTCCTTTAAGTCATTAGGAAAAAGCAATTACATAGATGGCACCGCTTTTCACCATTATGCTGGCGATTCATCGGCCATGGCTAAAGTGCATCAAGCCCACCCTGACAAAGACGTGATTTTCACTGAAGGCAGTGTTTGGGGCGTGGGAAATGACAATCCTAATCGCGGCTTTCAATCAGTCATTCGTCATCTAAGACACTGGTCTACCGCTTACATCTCATGGGTCACCATGCTGCCCCAACAGGTTGATGAAGCAAACCAAGGCCCTTACAACAAGTTAGGCGTGGTTGGCCCTACTATGCTGATCCAAGAAAAAGGCGCTAGCCCGAACTGGTACAAAACACCAGAGTACTGGCTTATGGGGCAGTTCTCCCGCTTTATTCAGCGTGATGCACTACGCATTGAAAGCAACGACATCAGTGACAAGGGCATTGAAAATGTCGCGTTAAAAAACCCTGACGGCAGTATTGTGAGCATATTGACCAATCCGCACGACAAAGCCGTTGAGATCACGCTTACGCTTAAGGACAAAGCTTGGCTAGTCACCTTGCCACAGCACGCCGTGACGACGGTTGTATGGCCTCATTAATTTGAGGCTTTCTCCTCAAGGCTTAAGTCGAGGCTAAGTCGCTAATAAGTCACGAGAAACATTGGTCATGTGTCGTAAGGAGTTTACATGTATTCACCCGCGCTAGCGCTCAACCCAGATGCCCGTTGGCACTTATTAAAAATAGGCCGAGAGCAAACCCGTGTATTGCTGATCGATAAAGTATTTACCGACCTTGGCGCGGTTCAAGAATTAGCCAAAGCCCAACCCTTTGAAGCAGAAAATGCCACATACTACCCCGGCGTGCGAGCACCATGCCCCGATGTATTGCGCAATGCGTTGTTGGGTATGAGTGCTGGTGTGATTCACCAAGCCTATGGTATTGCTCCCCAACGAAAAATGACCGATCAAGGCTCTTGGCTCAGTTTAGCGTCAACCCCAGAGAAAGAACTCCATCCGCTACAATGCATGCCTCATTTTGACTCTCAGCATTCCACCGACTTTGCGATTATGCTGTACGCTAGCGACCGTATTTTTCAGGGTACGGGGTTTTATCGCCACAAGCCCACTGGTTTTGAAAACATTACCCCTGAACGCTGGCCGACCTTCGAGCAAAGTCGCAAAGCCTTTGCGCAAGCACAAGGTACGGTTAATCAGGGATATTTTGGCCAGAGTAATGCCGAATATGAACTGATGGGCAAAATTGATTATCGCCCCAATCGGATGTTGGTTTATCCAGGTACCTTGCTGCATTCTGGTTTAATCGACGCCGACACTGATTTATCCACTCAGCCACAGACTGGGCGGCTAACGGTGAATGTGTTTGCAGGATTTGATAACTAGCTAAGAGGGTAGACCAATCGGACTACCCTCTTAGCTGTTGATAAACACAGACTATTGAACAGGTGAGAACCACCAAGCTTGGGAGTCAGCACCATTCGCACTCGCGGTACGTACGTTAGTACCGTTGGCGGTGGCACCGTATTGAGCTTCCATCAGCTCTTGCGAGCCTTGTGAACGAATGCGATACGCCCCATTGGCTAACCCTTCGATGATCCAGCGCTGGTTACTGCTACCAAAACACGTCCATTGATGCACATTGTCTGAGCCATTGTCCGCATCTAAACAGCTGCCACTGTGTTGACTGACCAACTCAAATACATCAGCGCCTACAGACACGGCTTGCCAGCGTTGGTTGGCGGCATCGAAGTTGTCCCATAGCTGAATATTCGCTCCATCATTCGATGACACACCAGCCACATCGATCACGCGCCCACTCGCCACATTACTGATAATGTAAGTTCCAGCCTGCAAGCTAGCAGGTGCACTGCTGGAAAACGCCACCCAATTCACATTAAAACCTCCACTAGGATAAGCAAGGCGCAAATGGTGGTCCCCCGCATTCAGATAAAGTGTGGTTGAAATGGTTGTGAATGATTGCCAACCGCCGGTTACCGGCGTGGTTAACGCACCTATCGAACTGCCATCAACCTGCACATCGATTTGACCGGAGGTATCTTGTGAGGCCACGCGTGCTTCGAAGGTATATTGACCACTAGAAGGCACATAAATGTTGTAATCCGTGTAGTCACCGCCGTCTAAATAACCGATGTTTTGGCCGCCACCACTGTCAGAAGTGGTTTCTACTTGTACGCCTTGTTGCGCACAAAATTGCTCAGCTTCTATTTGCCTCGGCAAAGTAAAACGCCCCGCTGAGCTACAATTGGCTTGCTGAGGGTCGGGCTTTACTCCATCATAAAACCCTTGATGCCACACATGGCTGCTGTGTCCGTTGCGTATATTGTTTTGCGCAAAACTGATCATGGCATCGTATAAATGGGTCGGTGGCGTTCCGCCATTATTGATATAGGCTTTTACCTGTTCGTAATCATTGTTAGTGGGTATCGTCCACAAAGTACGGTCGTGAGACATCTTTTTAAATGACCACGGGAAGTAGCCCGCTAGATTTTGCTTGGCCCAATTGGTAATGGCCAAGAGATTGGCTTCATCGGTTTCACCATATTCACCGATAATCAGTGGGATATTCAGATTATTAGTGATGTTTTCGCGCCCCATGGTGTCAGCTACAGGGCCGTAATGATGAATTTGATAAACGAGTTTGTTATCCCATTGGTAATTCACGCCCGTGCGATTTTGCGTTTCAGTATTACTCCAATCAATCTTGGATAAATCAGAGCCCCACCAGCTTCCTTCCGCCACGATAATATGATTGTTGTCCACCTCTCGAATCGCATTGCGCATAGTAATCAATGAGGGCAAGAGTTCGTATTCACGACCATCCTGAGTCACTGGCTCGTTAATAAGGTCGTACCCCCACACTACGGGTTCGTCTTTGTATCGGTTAGCAATATGACGCCAAATGGTAGCCGCAATTTGCACATTGTTACCGTCCCAGAAAGTCACACTATCTCGGGGCTGACTGGCATTTGAATTTACGTTATCTGCGTGATCGCCGGGGTTTTGGTAACCCGGTGCACCATGCATATCAAGTAACACATACATATCGTATTTGCGGCACCATTCAATTACGCGATCAAAGTATTCAAACCCATTGTCACGGAGTTGGTTGTCCCACCAAAACAGGTTGTAATTAAAGGGCACACGTACTGAGTTAAAACCCAGCCCCTTTAGATCAGCAATCGCTTGTTCATCGACATAATTGAGCCGCCATTGGTATTCAAATTCAGCAGCGCGGTCTGAACTGCCCAAGGCACCTGACAGTTCGTTGAAGAATTGGGTGTGAGTGCGATAGTTAAAATCGCCCATCATCAGGTATCCTTCCCACACTAACCAATTGCCAAGGTTAATACCGCTGAGAAAGAGTTCGTTGCCCTGCTCATCGACGATTTTTGTACCATTGGTACTCACGAAATTTGCATAGGCGGATTGCGCGCCAGACAACGCTAACATGGCGGTGCAGGCAACAACTTGAGAGAATTTGGCCAACTTGCGCTGACCGAGTAACTTGGGTGTTGTTAATTTCATAGGTAAGCCCTATCAGTCATTTTTATTTGGGATTTACCTGTCACTCCTCAAACAACAAAGCAGTGACTCAGGCCCTAAAAAATTAACAAACTCATTACATTTTAGCGTTCGTGTATCGGTGATATCCGCTAACTAGAACGTTCTAATTAGGCGTGGCGCTAAGCCAAACCTAATCATTCAATACGGGCTTAACCCTTTGTAAATATGCTTTTTTCAATGGAGCTAGCTTATTTTCCCGAACTTTCGCCACTTGGTGAACCGACTTGTCTATCACCAACCAGTTTTCATCGTTTTCGGTTACCGCTTGCCACATAGGCAACCCTTCTCCATTTGGATTTCCCGTTTCGATAAAGTTACGCCAATAGCGCTGCATCATTTGCGCGGCTTCAGAAGATTGTGGATGGAAGATACTGCCCACTTCACTGCCATGGGGCGCACCGGGTTGGCCGTTTTGCGATAACGCATAAAAATAGCGGTATCCTGGTGCAGGTGAATGTTGCATTGCCGCTGTTGTAACCTGGCCTGCCAACACGTAGCGCATGTCGCCAAATAGGTGTTGATAAGACAAGGATTGAAACCCAGGGTTGGCTAATTGATAGGCCGCTTGCACCTGACTTCGCTGCGCTCCAGTTAACCAAACCAAGCGTTCAGGCTTTACCCCCGAATAGGGATAAACACTGCCGTCGTAACTATTCCCACCACTGATATAAGGCACAGCATGCTGCTTACCTTGCATAAACAATACACCCGGCTCTTCAGGCAAAGTCTTACCGTCGATAATAGGTAAGTGGAATCCAGAAACCGCCTCCACCAATGCCTGAGGAGAAAGCTGCATAATTTCAGCTCGGGTCAATGCTTTCTGTGACCGGCTTCCCGCAGCTCTATTCACAAGTTGCTCGGCTAAGTCATGGGCATTGGCACTGCCTTTGAGCGGCTTAACACCATTAACGCGCGGGAATGGCCAAGTACCATAGCCACTTTGGGCAATCGCGCGATGAAATAACCCCTCACTTTGCGGCGTTACCATCAACATTTGAATAGCCATACCACCGGCAGAACCACCCGCGATAGTGACACGATCAGGGTCTCCCCCAAACTGATGAATATTGGCGTTAATCCAATTTAGCGCCGCTACCATATCCATTACACTGAAATTTGCGCCCTCTGGTGTGGGGATGTTCGGGTGAGATAAAATCCCCAAAGCTCCCAATCGGTAGTTGAATGACACAAACACCACACCTTGGTTGACCCAGTGCGCGATAGTGTCGTCACTCATATTGCCAGAGCCTCCTACATAACCACCGCCGTGGATCCACACAAACACCGGTTTCTTGGCTTTTTTATCAAGGGATGCATTGGCAAACACATTGATAAACAAACAATCTTCGCTGGTTACAGCTTGAGTGCGCTGAGGACAATGGGCACCAAAGTGCGACGCATCAATATTGCGCTTTGATTCGGTCAAACCACGAGGGGGTTGCCAACGCCGCTCGTCTACGGGCGCCAATGCGTACGGCACGCCTTTGAACATGGCTATCTCGCCCTGCTGCTCACCAATCAATTTACCCTGCGGCAAGGTCACCATGACAGGCTTAGCGTGAACTTGAAAAATCAATACGCTTAGCAGGGTCGCCAGTACTGGTATTAATCGCATATCCATTGTCCTTTTTCGTTTTTATGTATAACGAGTCTCGTCGTTTATTCCACTATCCCCAGAGGACTAAACGTAAGATAAAGTAGCGCAGTTAACAAGATACAAACAAGACCAGCTATTCTTGCACCCGCAGAACGGGTTAACACCACGCTGGTATTGGCCTCTAGTTTAAAGGGTTCAGCTAGCGGCTTAATCAGTGTCATTGCAATCATAATAGCCAAGCACAAGCCAAAACAAATGGCCATTCGGTTAAGGAAGTTAATATCTGGGCAAAGTACTTTGAGTAACGGATAAGCAATAATATTCGTTACCAGACCGACAATCCCTGCTGCTCTCGGGCAACGCTTAACCCCCAACCCCATAATAAATACCGCTAACACGCCAGGTGAAAGTAAACCCTGGCCTTCTTGGATAATGGTAAAAATGGAGTTTGATAGATTGGGGTTCCCCAACATAGGGGCTAATACCGCCGCGATAAGCGCAAACACGACTACACCTCTGCGGCCCACTTTCACAAGCGTTTGTGAGCTGGCATCACGGCGAATGTGTTTGTTGAAAATATCCATGGTAAAAATAGAACTTGCGGCGTTGAGCATAGCCGCCAAAGAACTAATTACCGCGCCCAATAACGCAGCCAATACAAAGCCCACTAAACCACTGTTGTTGGGCAAGGTTTGCGCCAACAGCTGGGCCAATGCGGTATCGTATTTGTAGCCAATCAAGGCTTGGGTACTCAGTTGACCCTGGTTTTGCTCAGCGGCCTTTTCTACACGCGTGTTGTAACCTTGAATTTCTTTGGCCAATTCAAGATTGAGGTGCTGCCACGCACGATCAGCATTTAGGTCGAAACGCTGATAAACCGCTAAGTTTTCGTGGAACTGTTGCAATTGTTGTGCGGTCAATGGCAAAACAAAGGGGTTTCTTATTAATAATGCTTGTTGTGTGGCCTGTGCTGTTGGATAGGTGGCAATGAGATATCGCGGCCCTTGCCACTGCTTCACGGCGTCTAGAGAAGGCGCTTGTTGAGCAACCACAAACTGTGAATCTGGATTGGCGGCTTGGTACATCACCATGGCTTTGGTTTGGTCTTGCCTAGCTTCCAATCGCATGTCATCGCTGTATAGGTTAAAAGCAATCATACCGGGGATAACAACCACAAAGGGGATCACCAATTTAAGATATGCTGCGAATACAATGCCTTTTTGCCCGTCGGCAAGTGAATTAGCGCCCAAGGTGCGCTGAGTGATGTACTGATTCAACCCCCAGTAATAGAAGTTGGGTATCCACAGGCCCAACAGTAACGCCGTCCAAGGCAGTACGCTGTCGTCTGCAGGCAAAAACATGTTTAGACGGTTGCTGTTCAGTTCCGTAAATCTCGCCAACGCGCCAGCGTCAGGCTGCAAAGGAACTTGGGCAATTTCACCCGTAGCAATATTTGTCACCGTCGTGGCTGTGTCGGCTGCGGCCAGCATATCAAAGGCAAAATACAGCAAAATTGCGCCACCAATAATCAATGCAGAGCCTTGAATAAGGTCGGCCCATACCGCTGCTTTAAGGCCACCAGACACCACATAAGCCATAGCGATAACGGCAATCACCACTGACGGCATCCACAAGTCGATAACAATACCGGCATTAGCGAGCAAGGTTTTCATGGTAATAGCGCCGGAATATGTCACCGCACCGAGTAGCAACATATAAATCAGCACCGTAAAACCGGCCATTACACTGCGGGCAGCAGCACTAAAACGTCGCTCTAGAAACTCAGGCATGGTGTAAATGCCCGCACGTAAAAATGTGGGCAAAAAGGCGAATGCCACCACAATCAGGGTAATCGCTGCCATCCACTCATAACTGGCGATTGCCAAACCAATATGACTAGCCGCCGAGCCACTCATACCGACAAACTGCTCGGTAGAAATATTTGCAGCGATAAGTGAAAACCCAATCAGCCACCACGACAATCCGCGGCCTGCGAGGAAAAACGACGATGCTTCTTTATTGCCACCACGGCTATGACGAAAGGCAATAAAAACGACACCGATGAGAAAAATGGTGAATACCAAAATATCCACCGCGCCCAAATACTCCATGAAAGGCTCCGAACCTGAATGTGTTAAGTTGCGCGGTATGTTAATGGCTTGTGTGCCATTGTCGTTTTAGCGCACGGAGAGTGAGTAATTAGAACGTTCGGGTAAGCATTAGAACGCCGTAAGACCGACGATTCGATGTTGCTTACCCATGATTGTTGACCCGCAAATAGCCGCTAAGGGCGGGCCATAAAAAAGCGGTTATCAGCAGAAATCGTGTAATAGTCTCCCGGACCACCAGCGCGCAATAAAGGCATGGCTAGATCGGTTTGAAATACACCGTCTTTTAGCAAAGATTGGTCAATGTGAACGCCGACCACTTCCCCCAGCACCATCCACGATTCAACCTTGTCTTGCTGGGCATTTTGCAATTGGATGATTTGGGTCTTTTTACACTCCATCACCACGGGACTCGCCGCCACATGAGGTACCGCAACTTGGTGAGACAAACGTTTTTCCAGCCCAGCAAGTTCAAACTCATCCACGTCAGGCGCAACGGCTTGGCAGCTTTGATTCATCGCATCGGCAAGAGGCGCATTCACAAAGTTCCAGCAAAACTCCCCGGTTTCTTCGATGTTTCGCACCGTATCCTTATACCCAATACTCGAAAAGCCAATAATGGGCGGGGTGTAATTAAAAGCATTAAAAAAGCTATAGGGCGCTAAGTTTACTTCTCCTTTTCCATTCATGCTGGAAATCCAACCGATGGGGCGAGGAGCAATAATGGCGTTAAAGGGATCGTGTGCAAGATTGTGACCGTCTGCGGGCCGATAAAAATGCCGAGAGTCAGTGTTTGAATGAAGCATGAAACCCTTCCTGTTATCGTTAAGAACGCGTTTTATACTAACGAGTTACCATTACAATGACGAGGGAAGGCGCGAGGAGTCGCTATAAATATCCGATAATTAGGGCGCTAAGCTCAGCGCCCTATACAAAATTACTTGGCGAGTTCGTCTAATACAGAGAACAACACATTCGCGCCTACACGAGACACTTCTTTGTCGTAAATATGCTCAACGTTAACGCCTTCTTGGCCGCCCGCTAAGTCACTGATCGCACGAATAATTACCCAATCCATGTCGTTAATGGTACACACCTGACCTACCGCCGCTGATTCCATTTCTGTAACTTCAGCAGTAAAGACTTCGCGCATCCATTTGCGGTACTCGCGGTTATCCATAAATACCGAGCCGGTTACACCGTTGCCGCCCACTGTGAGTTTAGCCGGGCGTTCACCAAGAATAAGTTGCTCCGGCATAGCTGCCATGGCTTTCTCAGCCGCCTTTAGCAAACGTGGAGTAGCAGAGAAATACGGTGTGTCTTGGGGTTTGTCCATACCGTCTTTGATAATCAATACTTCATCTGGGTGCACAAAACGAAAAGCTTTGTACTTTGGACGATGAGGGTCTTGCGCTAAACGAGCTGGCTGTTCAGCCATAAACTTGGCGTAGTACTCTGGCAAAATATACTCACCTGGATTCTCAGGGTCGGGGTTCGCATATACGCTTTCATCATGGTAATACCAACGCTCTGGCACAATCACGTCACCCGGTTGCCATTCTGGGTTTACCGCACCGGCAATACCCATGTACACCACTTGCTTAATGGGGAAATAATCGAATGCCATTTGCATGCTCATAGCAGCGTTGGCAATACTCATACCTGTAGCAAAAATCACAATTGGCTCGTCGTGATAATGACCTAAACGGTAGGTAATGCCTTTGTAGGTAACGGTTTTTTCAATTGTTGCGTCTGGATCTGCATCAATACGGCCGAGAATACCCTGCATTTCTGGGCCATAAGCCACAACAATTGCGGTGAGTTTTTCAACGTCATCGGAATAACGAGTTGGGCCAAAATGAGTTTGCGAAGTGGTTGCACAAGCACTCACTACACAAACTACAATAAACATAGAGAGTGTACGAAAAACGGTTCTTGTTGTGTGGTTCATGAGTTCGCCATGGTTGAATAATTAGTATTGTCAGAACAATCAACCAGAAGGCTGATTGGGCTCCGCTATCACGACGAGTTAAGCGGCTCGTCAATGGCTCCTGCTGTGGTTACAACACAAAAACAGGCAGAATGATAAGCGGGGTTGGTCGTAAACAGTACCAGCTTTCTCTGGGGTTTACTGCTGTATTTGTGTAAAAAATCTAGCCATTTACTGTTAAACAGGCAAAAAAAAGCAGGCCGGGCGGCCTGCATGGGTCCTATTAGAGGAAGACACATATAAAGAACTCGAGAAACATACTACCCCCTCAAACAAGCGAATGCAAATGATATTCATTCTTATTTGATAAAAAATATTGATTGTCATCATTGATGCAGTTGATTAGTGCCACATGTACGATAAAAGACCAATCTAAGCGGTCAGGTTCAGACAAGGAATATTTGGTTACATATTCAGAACCTGTCGATTTTTAAAAGCTGTTATATTACGTCGGTTAAACCCGATAAAAATCCTAACGACATCAACACCAAAGAGAGTGACACTATGAAGAAGTTCCTTGGATGGGTTGTGGGCATGATGCTTTGTGTAAGTACACAAGCATTTGCAGACGTTGACTACCGTTTGCCTTCCACTATTCAACCTAGTTTTCAGCAAATTCATTTAAATATCGACCCTGACAATCCTGACTACTCAGGTTCAACGGTGATTGATATTGACGTTTTAGAAGCAACCGACAAAGTAGGCTTTTATCAACTCGACATCGACGTAACCAAAGCTGAGTTACGTCAAGGCGATAAGGTTATCCCACTGACTGTGACCATTGGTGATTACGACATCAACTGGGGTACAGCTGCATCGACCATCGCTGCGGGGAAATACCAACTCGCGATCACCTTTGAAGGTAAAGTAAACACCTCTTCTGACGGTATGTATTTAAGTGCCTTTGAGGGTAACAACTACATTTTCACCCAGTTTGAAGACATGCACGCCCGCCGCGCATTCCCGAGCTTCGATGAGCCAAGCTTTAAAATTCCTTATCAAATGACGATTACGTCACCTGAAAAGCAAACGGTTGTGTCTAACACCCCAGTAGAAACACGTACTGTTGAAAACGGCATGCAAACGGTTAAGTTCATGAAAACCAAAAAGATGCCGACTTACCTGATTGCTTACACGGTTGGCCCATTTGACAGTGCAGAACTCACTGGCTTGTCGGTACCGGGTAAAATCTACGTGCCAAAAGGCTATGCTGATAAAACCAAATTTATCGTTAAGCACACACCCGAAATTCTTCAGTCGTTAGAAAACTTCTTCGGTATTGATTATCCCTATCGCAAACTCGATTTTGTCGCTGTGCCTAACTTTACTCACGGCGCAATGGAAAACGCGGGTCTGATCACCTATCGCGACAGCCTATTGTTGCTAGAAGACAACCCTGGCCTGTCTGAGCGTGCGTCACCATTGAACGTTGTGGCCCACGAACTGGCTCACCAATGGTACGGCAACCTTGTCACAATGGCTTGGTGGGACGACCTGTGGTTAAACGAAGCCTTTGCCTCGTGGATGGCAAGCTACGTGATGATGGAGCTGTATCCTGAACTGAACTTCAAAGATCGCATTATTCAAGAAGGCGCATTCAGTGCAGATGCTAGCCCAACCACCAAGCCTGTTAAGAAGATTGTGCGTTCTCAACCTGATGTGATGGACGGTTTGGGTCTAAACTACTCAAAAGGTGAATCAATTCTACAAATGATTGAGTCACTCATTGGCACTGACAACTTCCGTACTGGTATTCGTGCTTACATGAAAAAGCATGCGTGGGGTAACACAGAAGCCAATGATCTGTGGGCTGCACTCGACAGCGTGTCTGACTTCAACCTTAGCGTGATGATGAAGGCGTATTTGGAACAGCCGGGTTATCCACTGCTTAAAATTGAAACAGACGGCACTATTACCCAGCAACGTTATCACTTCGCTGGTGCAGAAGTTAAAGCGCAAAGATGGGCTGTACCTTTAAATATCAGCTACAAGAAAAACGGTAAAATTCACCGAAAAGTAATTTTTGTAGATGATAAAACCACTAAAGTGGCTGAACTGGCCGAAGCCGATTGGGTATTCCCGAACGACAACGCGACAGGTTACTTCCGCTGGGAAATTCCTCAAGCGCAAATGAGCAGTTTACTGAGCGACCTCAGCACCTTAAACAACCGTGAAAAGAAAAACGTGTTGTACAACATGCAAGCCCTGTTAACCGCTGGCGAAGCAGGTATTGACGATGTCATGCAGGTACTGAATGCCATGGCGGCAGACGAAGACACTGTGGTTATCCGTTCTGCCGTTTCTATTATTGGTGACTTCTTGTACCTAGTAAACGACGACAATGAAGCGGCCTTCGCCAAATTGCTCACTGAAAACTTTTTGCCACTACTTGATAAACTCACGCTAACACAAGGCGAAGACGACGACACAAGCACTATTCAACTTCGCAATAGCTTGTACTCTTTGCTTGGCTCACATGCCGACAGTGACAGTTTAAAAGCTAAGAGCGAAAAAATTGCCAAGCAGTTTATTGCCGATACATCTAGCATACCAACAGGTATTGCAGGTACAGCCATCCGCGTTGCTACCAAAGACGCAGGGGCAGACATGTACAATGCCTTGCTTACAGCATTCCGTGCCAACGATCTGCCGAATATCAAACGTACCTTGTTGTTCTCGATGCGTTTTGAAGATCCTGCCTTGGTAGAAAAAATGCTCGACCTTGCATTAAGTGATGACATTACTCCAGCTAACGCAATTTATATGGTTGGCATTGCTGGTAGCATTCTGGATGACAAAACCTTGTTCTACACTTGGTTGAACAAAAACTTGGACGGTCTGGTAGCGAAGATTCCTGCGTACCACTTGGCTCGTATGCCTGAGTTTGTATCAAGTGCGTGTGATGAAGATTCACTAGCAAAAGCGATTACTTTCTACGGCCCAATTAAAGAAAAGTACGAAGGTATGTCACGTAGCTACGAGAAGATGATGGACGGCGTAAACCAATGCTTGCGCTTGAAAAATACTTACCAAGCCAAGTTTGATGCTTACCTAGCGAGCGCGACTAACTAAACGCGACACTAGGATGTAAAAATAGCAAAAGCCGAAGTGATAATAATCTCTTCGGCTTTTTTATTCCTGCTCATCATTAAAACTGCGCCGCCGTCAGCGACACTTTTTCTGCACTGGTGCGTCGTACTAACAAAGCTTCAATGTGGGTGGCTTTCGACATCGCAGCAAATGTCATGACATCCTGCCCATTGCAAACCAACTTATCAGTAACAACTTGATAGCTCACCCTCGCATTTTTCATGGCTTTACGCAGTGCGGCGCGATCGTCAGCTTGTACCGCTTCACATATACCCACTAATTTATCTTCAAATTGAGAGGGCAACTTAGCCGCCGAAACGGGGGCTGTTGCAACGAAACAAAGCGCTAAGCTAGCACCAATGATGGCGCGAGAAGTGAGAGATACGGTTTTCATACGTGTTCCTTTTTGGGTTTATTGAAAAGACACACATACTTTAGAAAAGCCCTACCAGCCCCGCTACTGTACCGATTACTAGAAAAAGGGCAGGTATGAACCGCTTTCCCAAGGGCCAAGAAAGCGGCGATACCGGTTAGAAAGCGTAATTCACAAACACCCGGGTATACATAAGATCCGCATCTTCATAAACCGCATCGTTATAACCCGCATTAGCGACATTTAAACGCATAGACAGCCCTTCGACACTCTGCACTTTGTATTTAATATCTGCGCTAATTTCATATGAATCGTCGAAGTTAAAACCGCCATTTTCGATCCCCGCAGCACTTTGCGACAACTGAGTATAATTCAGGTTTGCGGCTAAGCCTTTTACCCCAAAATCATAACCTAAGTTCAAAGACACACTGTCTACGCCAGCGTAAAACTCTGTGTCTGTGATCGTGTTGGTATACGCTCTAAATAGCGGAACATGGCCCAGTGTTCCGGGCAAGTTTGCATCGTCATCAACCGTGGTATAAGACAAAGTCACGCGCACTGGCCCAAGGTTGGTCGCCGCTTTAACACCCCACAATGAAGTATCGGCAGAGTTGTCAAACGCCGCGCCCATATACTTAGCACCAAGGGCAACATCGGTACCGGGAATGGCATAATCTGCTGCAAAAAAAGTGGTTGAATAAGGGCCGGACGCAGGCACGGCTGTTGGCGGATCACCCACAGGCCCCGTATTGTCATTCGATAACCACTGGGCTTCGATATTCAGCCCCTCAATAGCTTTAGAATTGACATACAAGGACACCAAAGGGTGTTCATAGTTAATGTCATTTTGCGTCACTGAGTCGCTGGCATCATCCCCATAACGCATCAGCCATTTGTTGATATACATGACTTTCAGCACCGTTTTATCGATGTCTGAATTGCTGATCACCACGCCTTCAAATGCGTCTTTTACCGGCTGCAAGCCACTGCGCATAAGCAAGGGGCTAATAATATCCTGCCGGCCAACACGCACATTGGTTTTAGACCCCTGCGCAGCAAAGGAATAATCTACATAGGCGTTCTGCAGGTTAACCGTTGATACGGTTAATCGATGGTCATCTTCTCCCCCCGCGATAGTCAAACCGGTACTTTCGTCTTGAATCCCCCAGTCCCAGCCTGCTTGAAAAACGGTACCAAACGTAAACCCTCGGTAAGAATCAGTTTGATACTTCAACTCTAATACCGATACGCCCGACTTTGAATTATTAAAAGGGCCTGCTTCTTTGATAGCATCGGTGTAAGAAGCAAACGCAGCCGCGTTGCGGATTTCACCAGAAACCTTGCCATTTTCAATGGCGTCTCTAAAGCTTGAGGTTTCAGCGAAGGCGTGGGTCGATAACAAACCCAGCGCCAAAAGTGGGGTAATTGTTCTTTTCATAGTTACTCCTCCTCGGCAAACATTACGTTGATACTTGCTCGAATATTTATTTTTAGGTACGCCCCAACGTCACTATCCACCGAGGATAACCAGAGCCTACCGCTCGCTTTGTCGCTATGAAAAAGCGATGTATACAATATTTTTAAAAATTGTTAACGGGTAATTACTTTTTAGGTGATCGCTATTCGATTTTTAAAATAAGGCGAGTATTACGGAAGAGAAAAACCACATCGTCTCAATGTTAACCAAGCTTTAGAGAAAGTGATAAAAAGAGTCGAAACAACAAAAATAAAAGTCTATTTTTGAAATAACAAATATAGATAAGTATATGTTTATATTTAATTTAACAACAAATATCGAATAGAAAAAACAACCAGCTATATCAAAAACAAATAGCTCAATTAATTAACGAATTATTAACTTGGAGTGGTTAATGCTAGGTTTGTCTTCGAAAAATCGCCCCAAAGAAAATGGGATAAGGGATAAATGCTGATTACTCGGGGAACATTGTCAGCTAAATCCAGAATTAAAGCTTGGAGTCTATGACTATGAAAAACATACTAAAACACGTTACCTCTTTAGCGTTATCCACCGCCATTCTGGCCAGCATTCCAGCGCATGCAGCCGACTATACCTTGCGCTTTGCGCATCACTTTCCAGCCGTTTCTGCTCCCCACAAAGAAATATTTCAAAAATGGGCAGACAAAGTAGAGAAAGAATCCGGCGGACGCATTGAAGTTGAGATTTACCCGGCTTCTACGCTGGCGAAGCCACCCGCTCAATATGACGCGGTGAGTCGTGGAATTGCCGATATTACCGCCACCATTCAGGGTTACACCGCTAATCGCTTTCCGTTAACACAAATTGTTGAATTACCTGGGTTGGCACAGAATGCGGCTCAAGGCAGTTGTATCATTCAAGGCCTCTACGACGAAGGCCTCATCGACCAAGAATACAAAAAAACTCACCCACTCTTTTTGTTCACTCATGGTGCTGGGCACATTCACACCACGAATAAGCCGATTCAGGTTCCTAGCGATTTAGAAGGTTTGCGAATTCGCCGTCCATCGGCGGTCGTAGCGTCAATGTTGGAAGGGCTAGGGGCACAACCTGTTGGCATGCCTGCACCTGAAGCATATCAAGCAACACAACGCGGCGTTATTGATGGCGTGAGCCTGCCTTGGGAAGGTCAATTAGTGTTTCGTTTAAATGAATTAACACCGTATCACACGGAAGTGGGCGGGCTATACGCCTTGTCTTTCGTCGTTACAATGAACAAAGCAACCTACATGCGTATGCCTAAAGATCTACAAGCGGTATTGGATAACAACTCGGGCAAAGTGTGGTCTGACATTGCAGCGTCTGTGTTCGATAAACTGGATGCCAAAGGTCGACAACAAGCCGTTGACAACGGTGACCAAATTATCGTGATCGACGGTGGAGTAGAAAACCCAGACTGGAAACCTGTGCTCGATAAAGCCACTGAAGCATACTTGGCTTCGCTAGAGAAAAAAGACCTGCCCGCACGAGAAGTCTATGCTCGAGCAAAATCGTTAGCGAGTACGTGTCAGTAACTTATTACCCTCACCGCCCTTCAAGATGGAAGGGCCTTTGCGGAGTTTGCAATGAAAACTGTTAGCCTTATTCTGGAAAAGCTAACCGCTGTAATGAATTTGCTGAGCGGTGTAATGCTTTTAGTCATGATGTTCTCTACCTTAGCCGATGTGGTTAGTCGGGCGGTATTTGAGCTAACAGCGGGCGATATCGATTTTACATTTATTGGGGGCGTTGAAATCACGCGGTATAGCTTGCTAATCGCTGTTTTTTTCTCGCTTCCCTACGCAGTTGGGCGCGGTCAGGTGATTGTCGACCTTTTCTCAGGAAGTTGGTCACCGCGACGAAAAGCCCTTGTAGATGCACTGTTTATGTTCTGCTTTGTGCTGTTTGGTATGGCAATGTGCCAACAGTTTTTCCTGATGATCGAAGAGTCAACATGGACTGAAGAGACCACACAAGACCTCCTCATTCCACTCACTTATTTTTACTACCTAACTACGTTTGCCAGTGGCGTATTGGCGTTATCCGCCTTCAATGAAACCTGCAAACTCGTGAATACGGCTATTAGAGGAGTACAGCAATGAGCCCCAATATGATCGGTTTAACCTGTATTCTTGTGATGCTAGCGCTAATCGCATTTCGGATGCCCATTGCATTGGCAATGGCTGCGGCGGGCTTTATTGGCTTTGTCAGTATTGTTGCCTTTGAACCGGGTTTAAACATTCTAAGTTCTGGGCCTTTCGAGGTCATGTCGAGCTATGGTTTTTCTCCCATTCCGATGTTTATTCTGATGGGGGTGTTTGCGTCAAAAGCAAAAATGTCGCAAGAGCTCTTTGACGGTGCTCGCACGTTATTTGGTAGTTGGCGCGGTGGTATGGCGCTCGCGGGTGTCACCTCGTGCGGAATCTTTTCTGCTATTTCTGGGTCTTCTCTTGCGACTGCGGCCAGTATGTCTCGGGTAGCATTACCTGAAATGAAGAAGAATGGTTATTCTAGTTTGCTTGCCACAGGTACACTCGCTGCTGGAGGCACATTGGGTATTATGATCCCGCCGTCTATTGCCTTATTGCTCTATGCCTTGATTACCGAACAGTCGGTTGGCGATATGTTCATCGCAGGGATCGTACCAGGGCTGCTGGGTTTGGGTCTGTATTTTGTCACTATCGCGATTGTGGTTTCACTGTATCCCCATCTCGCCACGCCCGGTGAGAAAACCACGTTCAAGCAAAAGCTGGTAGGCTTGAAAGGCTTAATTCCTTTTACTGGTGTCTTTGCGCTCATTATTGGCGGTATTTACGCTGGCTTTTTCACCCCCACAGAAGCCGCCTCGATTGGCGCTTTTGGCACCTTTTTAATCGCCTTAATTCGAGGCATGCGTTGGGAAGGGTTAAAGTCTGCAATCCAGGAAAGTTTAGTCATGTCATCAATGCTGTTTTTTATGATTATTGGCGCTGAGATATTTGGCTACTTCCTGTCGGTATCACGCATTTCATATTCGCTAGTCGACTACGTTGACAGCTTACAGCTCACGCCTTATATGGTGCTTTTTTGTGTACTTTTGCTTTTTGTTTTACTCGGCTGCGTAATGGACAGTTTAGCTATGCTACTGCTCACGGTACCCGTGGTATACCCCTTAATTGAAGCCGCCGGCTTTGATCCGATTTGGTTTGGTATTGTGGCTGTGATTACCGTTGAACTCGGTCTCATCACACCTCCGGTTGGCATGAATGTTTTTGTTATCAAGTCAGTTGCGCCAGACGTGCCGATTAAAGACATTTTCAAAGGCGTTTTACCTTTTGTGCTATCCGACATTGTGCGTCTTTTATTAATTATCAGCTTCCCTGTTTTAGCGGTAGGCTTAATTTAACTTCTCAGCGAGCAATCCGCTCGCTGCGGTCCCATTTGGAGAATAAACATGGCAAAGATCGTTGGCGGCATTGGGGCGTCTCACTCGCCTACCATCGCATTTGCGAAAGATACCAATAAGGCATCTGATCCTGCGTGGTCACCTATTTTCGATGGCTTTAACGAAATACAAAAATGGGTCTATGAAAAGCAAGTAGATGTGATGTTTGTTATTTTCAATGACCACATTACGTCATTTTTCTTCGACCATTACTCTGCTTTCACTTTAGGCGTTGATGATCACTATGAAACCGCAGATGAGGGGGGCGGCCCGCGCTTGTATCCTGCTGCGAAAGGCCATGCAGAACTCTCTCGACACATTGCCAATGCGCTGGTTGCCGACGAATTTGACATGTCTTTGTTCCAAAAACGCCCCCTCGATCACGGCTTCTTTTCGCCGCTGTCGATGATAGCGAAAGACCACACGGTTGGCTGGGAAGGCACAGTAGTGCCTCTGCAAGTGGGCGTACTTCAACTCCCCATTCCTTCAGCAAAGCGCTGTTTTAAATTGGGTAAATCTTTGCGTAAAGCCATTCATTCATTTGATGAAGATCTCAATGTCGCGATTGTGGCAACTGGCGGGCTGTCGCATCAAGTGCACGGTGAGCGCTGTGGGTTTACCAATGAAGCCTGGGATGAAGAGTTTTTAGATTTGCTTGAAAAGTCTCCTGAAAAACTCACCGAAATGACCTTGGCTGAATATGCCGAAAAAGGTGGTTTTGAAGGTGCCGAAGTGATCATGTGGTTAATTATGCGCGGCGCGTTGTCAGACAATATCAGTTGTAAACACCGCAGTACGTATTGCCCGTCGATGACCAATATTGCCACTGTGATATACGAAGAAAACGAACAGCAAGCGAGCGACGAAAGCAACGCCGTATATCGCTCTCATATTAATCATCAATTGGCTGGTGCTGAGAAACTTGAAGGTTCGCACCCATTCGATCTTGAGAAGAGTCACAAGGCATACCGCCTCAATCACTTTTTACACAAACTCACTCAGCCTGAGCATCGCGCGCGTTTTGCCTCTGACTTAGAAGCGCTAATGTCAGAATATCAACTCACTGATGTTGAAAAAGACCTTGTTCGCAATCACAAATGGATTGAAATGATCCATTATGGCGTTATCTTCTTTGTATTAGAAAAAATGGCACCCGTTGTCGGCGTCACAAACCCAGAAGTGTATGCGAGCTTTAAAGGCATGACATTAGAAGCATTTCAGCAAACACGTAAAGTGGCGATTAAATATTCTGTGGCTGGCGGCGATAAAGCCAGTAGTCTCGACGACTAAGTCTTGTACAGTGTAACAAGGGCACCCTAGCGGTATGACTAAAGCATTGCCAAACATTCGATATTTACGCTGCTTTTTAGCCGTTGCCGAGTGTAAAAGTATTAGTAGGGCCACAGAGAAAGTATTTCTTTCTCAGCCCGCTATCACACAAGCAATCAGTAAGTTAGAAGCCATCGTTAAGGTGGTGCTTTTCGATCGCAAAAGCGATGGTATGTATATTACTGAGCTGGGGCAGGTGTACGCTGAACGGGTTGAGCGCGCCATGCAAATGCTTTTCGACGGCGTTCATGACGCGATGAAAAGCGCAGGTAATAGTTCGTTAACCCAGGCACGCCACCGCTTTAACTTAATGACCACCACGCAATTACGCGCGTTGATAGCCGTTGCGGCGGCGCGTAACTTTAGTGTGGCCAGTCGCAACATCAATATTTCCCAGTCATCACTTCATCGCTCAGCGAGAGACTTAGAAACCTTGCTGGGTATTAGCCTGTTGGAAAAAGTCAGTACTGGTATCAGCCCAACTAAGTCGGCGTTGTATTTATGCCGAGCCGCCAAGCTCGCATTTTCTGAAATTACCCAAGGCCAGGACGAGATTCAGATCTGCCAAAACAAAGAAGTCGGCGAGATTAAAATAGGCAGTATGCCCTTTGCCCGCACGTCTATTTTGCCTGGCAGCATTATAGATTTTTGTAATCGCTACCCAGACTTTAAAGTAACCGTTACCGACGGCCCTTATGCCGACTTACTCACCCACCTTCGAGAAGGCGATTTAGACCTATTAGTAGGAGCGCTACGCAACCCAACCCCATCGGAAGATGTGGTGCAAGAAGAGCTGATCACGTCGCCATTAGTGATAGTGGCTCGACGCGAACACCCATTGCTCAACGTGGCGACCTTATCGCTACCGCTATTGAGCAAAGCATCATGGGTGGTGCCAATGAAGAACACACCAACAAGAGCTATTTTTGATAGTTTGTTTACCAATCAGGGTACCGATATACCTGAGCGTTTGGTCGAAACTAGCTCTCAAGAAGTCCTCAAGTATTTGTTGAAAGAAAGCGACCGCCTTACTGTCATTTCTACCCATCAAATTACCCACGAACTCGCCAATGGCCAATTTAAAATTCTGCCATTTGCGGTTACTCATGGCGCTAGACCTATCGGGATAACAACGCGTAAGAGCTGGCGTCCTACAACCAATCAGCAGCAAATTATTGAGTTATTGCGGATTAAAGCGGCGCAGTTTTCCGAAACACTGCAACTACCTGCTCAGCCCTAAATCACGAACCACTAGCCGCAAGCTCAGTCACGTGTTCTTGCAATAACGAAATATACAGAGACTGTAATCGGGTTGGGGTCCAGTTGTTCCTCACCGTATAACCAATTTGCCTTGGCTCGTCGTGAAGGTCGATATTGCAAATAGCCAGAATTCCCGCTTGCACGTCTATTTCCACTTGCCGTGCCGGTAACAAGCTAATTCGATTGCTATTGAGCAACAAACCTCGAATGGCGTCTAACGAACTACACTCGATAACCGCTGTGGGTTGGCTCAACCCCAATTGACAGAACATTGCGTCAAACACTTTTCTCGCCGGTGTTCCTTGTTTTGGGGCAACCCAGTTTGCATCGGCCAAATCAGCAACCGTTACCGCCGTAGACCTTGCCAGAGGGTGGGCCGTATTAACAACCAGCGAGAGCGTATCTTGAAACAAAGCAGTTTGAGTAATTTCGTCACTCATCACAGGCTCTCGCAAAGCCCCTACTATGATATCGAGCTGACCGTGAAGTAACGCAGTGAGTTGCTCTTCGTATGTTCCATCAACAATCGACACCTCTGCGTCGGGGGCCGCAGCTAACAATTTTAATACTGTTTTAGGTACAATTTGCGTTCTCGCTAAGGGCAAACTACCCACCTTTATTGTACCGCTGAATCCCCCTTTTAAGGCGGCAATTTCATCTACCCCTTGGGCCAATTCCGCAAAATATAAACCCGCCCACTTTTTTAACTGCCTGGCACGCCAAGTAGATTCAACACCCACAGGAGAGCGTGTGAACAATTTTAACCCGCATAGCATTTCGAGATTTTTAATTGTGCGGTGTAACGTGGGCTGCGCCACGCGCATTTCTGCCGCTGCTGCGGTGTAATTTTGTTTGTCACATACCGTGATCAACGCTGCTAACTGCTTAGACGTTACGCCGCGCTC
Organism: Alteromonas sp. ABE4_545; assembly: GCF_056161325.1. NCBI lineage: Bacteria > Pseudomonadati > Pseudomonadota > Gammaproteobacteria > Alteromonadales > Alteromonadaceae > Alteromonas > Alteromonas sp. ABE4_545. The sequence goes on along the minus strand of NZ_JBSWYY010000003.1, from coordinate 207,998 downwards.
GAATGCCGAACGTGCACTTTTATCCGCGACAAATAACGCCGCCGCGAAAGATTGTAAATGCGAAAATGCTCGACTAAATCGCGATAAGAAAACTTCGCCCTCACGGGTTACCGACATGCCCGCCACATTGCGGGTAAATAACTTATGCCCCAGTTCATCTTCAAGCTTAAACAAGCTTTGTGTTAATGCACTTTGCGTTACGTGCACTTGGCGAGCCGCCTCAGATAAGTTTTTTAACTTCCTGACTTCTAGTGCGTAGCTTAAATGTCGAATACTTAATAGCAGCATAAAAACATCAAAATAGAAAAATCTAATAGCATTTTACATCTTTCTAAAGGGATATCCACATCATAAAAGCGCATACTTTCATCACAAAATGAGCAGAGGTAATTCACTATGTCTATTTGCGTGACAAACTGTCCTCGCCCCAGTGAAAGCACACTGGCAAAGTATGACAACGCCGAAGTCGCTACCGTCCACGAAGCCCAAGGTCGAAAAGGCCTGATGGCAGAATACATGCGCCCTATCTACCGTTCAGCGATGATCGCAGGACCAGCAGTAACCTGCGAAGTGGCACCGGGTGATAACTGGATGATTCACGTTGCTGTGGAGCAATGTCAGCCGGGCGACGTACTCGTTGTTAAGCCCACCAGCCCGTGTATAGACGGATTCTTCGGTGATTTGCTCGCCACCTCGTTGAAAGCTCGGGGTGTAAAAGGCCTGATTATCGAGGGTGGCGTACGCGACACTGCCACATTGGAAGATATGGCGTTTCCTGTTTGGTCAAAAGCGGTATTTGCTCAAGGTACGGTTAAAGAGACCATTGCAAATGTGAATGTGCCCATTGTTTGCGCTGGTGCACTGGTTCACCCTGGAGACATAATCGTTGCCGATGATGACGGCGTAGTGGTGGTACCGCGAGAAAGCGCTGATGACGTGCACGAAAAAGTACTCAAACGCGTTGCCAATGAAGCTGAAAAACGCGAACGCCTTGCCGCTGGAGAGCTGGGGTTAGACATTTACAATATGCGTGAACGTCTGGCCGAGAAAGGACTGCGATATGTTGACTTCAATGAGGTTAAGGCATGATAGCCACACCTTGTTGTGTGATCCGTGGAGGCACGTCTAAAGGGCTTTACTTCCTTGCCAGTGACCTGCCTTTACAACGCGAAGCCCGAGACACCTTTTTGCTCAAAGCAATGGGCTCGCCTGATCCACGACAAATAGACGGTATGGGAGGCGCGCATCCTCTCACCAGCAAAGTGGCTATTGTCAGCCCATCAACTCACCCTCTAGCAGACGTTGACTATTTGTTCTTGCAAGTGATGGTTGAGCAGGCCGTTGTATCAGATAGCCAAAATTGCGGCAACATCCTAGCGGGTGTCGGCCCATTCGCCATTGAGACCGGTTTAGTAGCAGCCAATGAAGGTGAAACCGATGTACGTGTTCACATGGTAAATACCGGCGCGCTAGCCACCGTTAAGGTCAATACAACACAGGGCAAACCTTGTTATCGCGGTAATACCGCTATAGACGGCGTACCCGGTACAGCCGCTCCCATTTTGATTAACTTTCACGATGTTGCTGGGTCGTCGTGTGGCGCATTATTCCCCACCGGAAATACCACCGACGTGTTCCAAGGGATCACAGTTACCTGCATTGATAACGGTATGCCGATTGTCATGTTAGATGCTGAATCCTTAGGTCTGAAAGGGGATGAATCGCCCTCGGCATTAGAAGCTATGTCGCATGTCAAAGCGCGTATTGAAGCCATTCGGTTAGAAGCCGGAAAAGCCATGAAGTTAGGCGATGTGAGCAACAAAACCGTGCCAAAAATGACATTAGTTTCCTCTCCAAAGCACGGTGGCGTGATCAATACTCGCTCTTTTATTCCTCACCGCGTACATGACGCTATTGGCGTATTAGCCTCGGTCAGTGTGGCTACCGCCTGTGCGGTCAGCGGCACGGTTGCCGCTACCTATGCGCCGCCCACCAATCACCTAGGAGTGATCACAGTAGAACATCCTACGGGGCAATTCGATATTGCGATGGAAGTCAGCGGTGCAGCGGCTATCGACACACTACAAATTACACGATCTGCGCTTGTGCGCACCGCGCGCTTACTAATGCGCGGCGAAATATATGTCGACTAATACCTCTTTATGCGTATCGGTCGTGAAGTACCCATTAATAAGAGTAGGTAAACCACATGATTATTGATTGCCATGGTCACTACACCACCGCTCCCGAAACGCTGCAATTGTTTCGCGATGCTCAATTGAAAGCCTACCAGCAAGGTGGCGTTCTCCCCGAAGTACCCTACATTAGCGATGACGAGATTCAAGAAAGCATTGAACAAAATCAGCTAAAGCTTCTGATAGAACGCGGCTCTGACATGACGATTTTCTCGCCCCGAGCATCTGCTATGGCTCACCATTTAGGTGATGAGCGAGTGTCCAAACAGTGGACGAGTGCATGTAATGACTTAATTAAACGAGTGGTCGATCTTTACCCCAAACAATTCATTGGCGTGTGCCAACTGCCTCAATCACCCGGTGTGCCAATTAAAAATTCTGTCGATGAATTAGAGCGTTGTGTAACCGAACTGGGCTTTGTGGGGTGTAATTTAAACCCTGACCCTTCTGGTGGACATTGGACATCAAAACCACTCACTGATGAAAGTTGGTATCCGTTCTATGAAAAAATGGTGGAACTGGACGTCCCGGCTATGATCCATGTTTCAGGGTCGTGCAATGCGAACTTTCATGCCACTGGTGCCCACTACATGAACGCCGATACCACGGCGTTTATGCAGTTCCTTCAAGGAGATTTATTCAAAGAGTTTCCAACCCTGCGGTTTATTATTCCTCATGGCGGCGGCGCGGTGCCATATCACTGGGGGCGCTACCGAGGCCTTGCCGATATGCTGAAACAGCCACCGTTACGTGAACACGTGATGAAAAACGTCTTCTTTGATACGTGCGTTTATCACCAACAAGGCATCGATTTACTCTTCAATGTTATCGATATCGAAAATATTCTTTTTGGCTCGGAAATGATAGGCGCAGTGCGTGGTATCGACCCAGAAACAGGCTACTACTTTGACGATACAAAGCGGTATGTCGATGCGTTGAATTTGCCCACGGACAAACGTGAGCTAGTTTATTCAGGTAATGCGCGACGGGTTTACCCAAGGCTAGATGCAAAACTCAAATCTATGGGCTTGTAGTCTCAACCTCAGTCTCACCGTTTTTCCCTTTTTGTTTCTCGGTGAGGCTGCTTTTCCCTTATTCACACCTCTCCATCACTGCGGGTACACAAATTCTTTGTTATCATCACTGCGCATTAATGAGGAGTGCAGCGGTTATGGCAAAACACAAACCTGTGGTCGAAATGGTCAGTTATGGCATTCATAGTCAATGGGATGCTGAGGACAAATCGCTACCAAAAGTAAAAGAATTTACCACCTCAATCCCGGCAGAGATTGATATTGAGTTTGGCTTTGTCGTGAATATCAAAAAGGCCAAAGGGAAAGTGCTGCACTATTGCATTTATCACCCCGACATTCCTGACGAAGACGGAATTCCTATGCCGCCATTTGAAGGCCGCGAACACGTGCGCAATAACGACTGGAACTTCTACCTAGGAGACACCTTATGGGAACCAGTCAGCAATAAAATTGGCAATTGGCGCATGACACTCACCCTAGACGATACCGTGATTGCAGACAAAACCTTTTGTGTCGAGAACGACTATCCCTACGAAGGCGCGCAGTTTTGGACTCGCCGAAAGATGAAACACAGACCAGTATAAGCGCAATGCTAATGCTGCATGAGAAAACGATGCGCTAGAGAGTTAATTTAAAAGGTGTCGTATACCTTCTGTACTGTGCGCTCTGCACCACTCACTCGGATAATTTTGCCCTTTAATCGCAAGGTGACAATATCATTCACTTCAGCAATCACTTCACTGTTTGCATAAATCACATCGTCTAATGGTTTACCAACTTCAATGCGTTGCTGCCAATCTTTTGGCAACGCGGGAGGCGGTTGTTGCTTCTTCACCGCTTTGGCATCTAGCTCAGCTTGAGCACTAGATATGGGCGGTGGTGTAGCTTGTGCAAACTGTACCACACTCGCCAAACCCACGGTTAATAAGGCTTTCATTACTGCGTTACGTGTCATGATGCAATTCCGGCTCTTTCCAAACTCTGTTGAGTTATTAGCATACCTGTTTAACTTAAACAAAATATGAACGACGAATGTACAAAAAGTAAATGTTGGCGTGTTCCTTGAAATATCAAGCTATCGAAGGATGTTTTAAGCCCAAAATCCGTTTTTGCGACGGAATTATGACGTTGAGAAAAAGCTATGCTCGCCAATCACACACTCGCTGCGCCGATTATTGTCGTTCCACCATCGCCTATCAAATCGCCCATCGCCCCTCAACGCGGCAATGCAGATATTCTGGAACAATTACTCCCATCATTAGTGGCGATGAACAAACCCGCTGTGAATTTGCAGCGAATTGATCACTATTTGCTAGAGGAAACAGAGCAAGCGCTGATACGTATGGCGAGAATATGCGGCGAATTTGAAGCGGTTAACTACACAGAGAAACGCGGCTTTTTCTGTGCAAATAAACATCAAAACGACGAAATACAACCTAAAATAACGACCCTGAACAAAGACCAGAAATTACAGCATTTGTGGACGTGGGCGCTTCCCAACCTCAATGGTTTAGCCTGGTCACAAGAGCATATTCACTTTGCTGAACACTATGAGCAGGATCGCGATCAAGCCAAGAGTCGGTTTAGTCACCTGACTCATGGGAAACGCGATATTGTCGCCACCATTAAGCACGCAAAAAACACCCTGTCTCTGGTGTTGCAATCACCTACAACACAGTACTTAGTGACTGAATTAAGTACCGCTTAAAAAACGTTTTAAACTGTCTGACTCGTTTAATCGTAGGAATTAATCATACAAAACGAGAAAAATGAATACACATTTATGCAAATGATAACTATTATCGTTAATGTGTATTGATGATAATGAAGGCAGATTGTGAACACGAGCCAAATGACAGCAAGATTTAAAGGCCTTGCTGGCAAACAAAGACAGTTACTCAACAAGCGCTTATTGTTACCCGCGTTGTTAATCGCGCTGTTAGCCGCATCTGACACACGTGCCATTGTGCTACAAGTGTTGTCAGACGCTTTCCTACAGGTGTCAGCTTATGTTTTCGCGTCGCTCGCGGTCTACTACGCGCTTACGCAAAAATTGAAGCCTGAAACCGTTGGCGCTTTTATGAAGGCTCACCCTTTTTATGAAGTTATCATCGCAACGGTATTAGGCGCTCTGCCAGGGTGTGGTGGTGCCATCATAGTTGTCACTCAATTTACACGCGGCGTTGCCAGCTTCGGCGCCGTGGTCGCTGTATTAACCGCAACCATGGGCGACGCGGCATTTTTGCTGTTAGCCCAGTCTCCTTATGACGCACTGGTAGTCATGGGTATCAGCATGGTTGTAGGTATATCTTCGGGCCTCATCGTCAATACTATCCACGCCCGCGATGCGTTTATGCCGGCGCAAGACACGCTTAATTCACATGCGTCCGACTGTAACGAAAACTCACTCACTTACGTGCAAGCAACGTCGGTCAAGTTCTGGCGAGTGGTGTTTATCCCTGCCGGAATCTTTGCTGTGCTATTGTCTTTTCAAGTAAACATAGAACAATCGCTCGGCCTTCCTGCCCAGTCAGTTACCCTGTTTGGTGCGCTTTGCGGGCTTCTGGCCGTTGTACTGTGGGCACTGTCGTCATCGGGGAAGAGTTACGCGTCGGTTACCGCTGAAGAACCCATTAGCGCAAATACAACCTGGCTAAAAAAAGCGGCACTGGATACACAGTTTGTCACCAGTTGGGTAGTGGTGGCTTTCATCGGCTTTGAATTAGTTGTGCATTGGTTTGGGCTTGACCTTGCTGATATTGCCTCCCATTGGGGAGTACTTACGGTCATAGGTGCGGTGACTGTGGGTTTATTACCGGGTTGTGGGCCTCAGATCATGGTAACCACTTTGTACTTAAATGGTGTTTTGCCGTTTTCTGCTCAAATTGCCAACGCCATTAGCAATGACGGCGATGCATTGTTCCCCGCAATTGCATTGGCTCCCCGCGCTGCGCTATTTGCCACTTTGTACTCAACCATTCCCGCGCTCGTAGTGGGCTTAGGCTATTACGCCTTGTTTGAGATGTAAGTTCGCCGCTCCTCTTTTCAGGTTCGAATCAGGGGAGCGCGAATCCTTCGAGCATCAATCCATAGTCACTGCGCGAACCTAACACCATTACTTTTCCCCGCTCGGGAAAATGTTCTCGCTGTGTACCCGTCATACACAAATTGCCATCTTGCAACTCATCGGTTTCCATTATTTCTAATCTATTGCGGCAGTGTTTTTTCCCACCTCGCTTGCGAAAGTCCATATACTCTTGCACGTCAATTTGGGCCGATATCAAATGCAGCCCTATCGGTAACCCTCGGCTGATGGAAATCCAGGTCATCATGAAAAATATGAAAGGCATCAAGCCAATAGACAGCTTTCCTTTATAGTTATGACCCAAACGCTGATGTAATTTAGGATCTTTAGCCAAACACACAAACCACATCACTGTCATCGCTAGACCAATAAACCAAATCAGCCCCGAGGTGCTATCTGCCCACCATTTCGCCGTCATAAATTCATAGAACATCGCGGGAATCGTGAGCCCAACCATGGCAAAAAAGGTGCCCATGAGTATCTGAGTGATCAGTAATTGTTCCGACCATTTTGGCTTTTCTTCTGGCTCTAAAAAGGCTTCTTCGTGCTCACCCTCAACGTTACCGCGCTGTTGCTTCTTTTCTTCCAACATCGCCAAAGCGGCAGTATACCGTTCGGGGTATTGCGCTTGATTGACACTGGCGACAACGTCTTCGAGTTCTTCAATAGTGTACTGACTATAATCGGGAGCTTGGTTATCGTTATTCACTTCCACATCCTTGGCTTCAATCTCTACATGACGACTGAGTAGAGCGCTGAGAATCTGTTATCTCGTTAATGATGTCAACAAGTTGCTAATGCATTGCAATACTTGTTATTGAACGTTTCGACTGTCGAAACAAGACGAAAAATAGCTGATGAATAACCGCAATTCTGTGACTAATAGCAGTATTCTTCACCGTTTGAATTGTCGTATAATAGAGCAGCAATCAACGGAATGTATTCATACAATATCCGACTCGTTAAGCACTCACCACAACGATGAGTTCAACGATGCAAACGAGTCGTCCCTACAAGAATAATCAATAAAGTTCACAACAATCATTGTCCTGTTTTCGCCCACTGGCGAATAGACAGCACGATGTGTTTAATCGTTTTTAATCAGTGTTAAGGGTGTCTATGTCATCGCAACCAGTGCCTCAACAGCAGGCGCATTTCTGGCCAATTATTATTATGGCAATGGGTACGTTTATTCTTGGGTTAACCGAGTTTGCGTCCATGTCTATGCTGCCTTTAATTGCGGCTTCTTTCGATGTCAGTCCTTCCATGGCGGGAAATGTCATCAGTGGCTATGCCATTGGTGTAGTGATTGGTGCCCCATTGTTTATGTTGCTAACAAACAAAACCAACCGCCGAACCGCGCTGATTTTATTCGCAACCATGATGTTCATCGCCAATGGCTTGAGTGCAATAGCGTCTTCACTGACAGAACTCGTTGTCTACCGCGTATTGAGCGGGTTACCTCACGGCGCATACTTTGGTACGGCTTTATTAGTGGCTTCGGGCATGGCACCGAAAGGCAAGCGTGCTAGCTATATGTCGAAAGTGTTTGCCGGCTTGACCATTGCTACCATCGTGGGTGTACCTATGGCGACATTAGTAGGGCAAGCGATGAGTTGGCGCGTGTGTATGGCTATCGTGGCAGTACTCGCCCTTGCCGCAACGGTGTTAATTTACTTTGTGGTGCCGAGTAGTCCGGTAACCGAGCCTACCCGTTTGCGAGAAGAATTCAGCGTGCTTAAAAACAAATTGGTGTGGTCTATATCCGGTATCATCTTTATCGGTTTTGGCGGCGTATTTTGTATTTATACCTATTTGGCCGACACCATTATTAATGTGACCGAGTCACCAGAAGTCACCATCTCTGTTGCTATGATGATGTTTGGTATTGGCACCACAATCGGCAATTTGGTATGCGGCCGTTTGGCAGACCGTTCACCTATCGCTACAACGGGTATCGCCCTTTTGTGTAGTGTGGGTATCTCCATCATGTACGTGTTCGCTGCGCACAACATATATTGGCTTTACGCCAGTGTATTTTGCCTCGGCGCAAGCGTAGGTTTAGCCTCTGTTATCCAATCGATGCTACTCGACGTGTCTCCCAAAGGTCACGCCATGATAGGGGCATTAGTGCAGTGCGCCTTTAATACGGCCAATGCAATAGGCCCTTGGGTTGGCGGCTCTTTACTTGCGACCGGTGCCACCTTCAATATGACAGGCTACGCGTCTGCAATGCTGTTCTTTGGCGGCTTTATTATGTGGGGCTTAAGCTACATGCAAATGCGCCAACGCCCCGCGCTTTGCACAGCTTAGAATACCCTTCACTCGTACTCACACGTTCTCCAAGAGGGCTTTAATTTGCTGACGAACCCACGTTCGCAAAGGGTCTTCTTGAGTACGTGGGTGCCAAACCTGTTCCACTTTAATATCAGGCACACTGATTGGTGGAGGCTGACAAATAAGGTCATCACACAGCCCCGTGGCGTGTTGAGCTACAGGTTGTAGGCACGTGAGTAATAAGTCACTGTGACGAATAACATGGGGCAACACTACAAAGCTCGACGCCCCGGCGATCACTTCTCGGTGTTTGCCTTCAGCAGCCAAGGCTTTATCCACCACACCATGCAAATCTCCGGTTAAACTCGTGACAACATGCTGGCCGCTCAAAAAGCTCTCCAGCGTGAGTTTTGGCTTGCACAATGGGTTGTGTTTGTCGTGCAGCACACAAAATGGAAAATGCCCTAAAGTCTGACGATAAAATTGGTTCGGCAGATCTTTGTAAAAGCCCGCTATGGCAATGTCACACTCGCCTTGCTCTAACGCCCTAAGCGGTAACTGCCCCCCTGTATTGTGGGTAATAATTTTCACTTTCGGGGCTTGGGTACGCACCAACTCAATTAACTTGGGTAACAAGATCAATTCCATAAAATCTGTGGTGTAGATATGAATTTGATCGTCGCGATTCAGTGCATCTTGAGCATCCGACTCACGATAGAAGCGCTCCAAACTCTTCACTAAGCAACACACTTCTCGCGCCATTTTGTCGGCTTTGGGCGTGGGCGTTAAGCCTCGACCTGTGCGCGCAAAAAGCGGGTCTTCGAACTCGCTGCGCAATTTGTTGAGTTTATGGCTAAGCGCTGGCTGACTTAAGTTCATCCGTGCTGAAGCACGGCTAAGGTTGCGCTCTTCATACAACACAGTGAACAGATATAGGAGGTTAAAGTCTTTACTCGCGATATTCATAATTTGGAATACTTTTATTAAAAACATTCATTTTAATAAAGTAAACCTCACCCCTATATCATTAGTCAAGATGACAAATAACGACAGCGAGGATTTTCATGACTCAACTTTTTGACGAGTTTTCTCTAAAAGGCGTAACACTACGCAACCGTATTGCGGTGCCCCCGATGTGCCAATACAGCGCAGAAGATGGATTCACCAATGAATGGCATCAAGCACATTATACGAGTTTAGCTCGGGGTGGAGCTGGCTTGGTAATTGTTGAAGCCACTGGCGTTTCACCTGAAGGCCGAATTTCACCAGCTTGTTTGGGGCTTTGGGATGACGCTCATGTGTCTGGACTAGAAAAAATTGCCACCAATATCAAAGCAGCAGGCGCGGTACCTGGCATTCAAATTGCCCACGCAGGTCGCAAAGCCAGCGCCCATAAACCTTGGGAAGGCGACGACCATATTGCAGCCGACGATCCAAGCGGTTGGGAGCCTATCGGGCCTTCGGCTGAAGCCTTTGGCGCCAATTTACCACGCACACCCAAAGCCATGACTCACGATGATATTCATCGGGTGAAAAACGACTTTGTCGCAGCCGCTAAACGTGCTCTTTCTGCAGGTTTTGAGTGGTTAGAATTGCACTTCGCTCACGGCTACCTTGCACAAAGCTTTTACTCACCGCACGCCAATAAGCGTACCGACGAATATGGCGGTGATTTAGCGGGAAGAAGTCGCTTTATGCTGGAAACACTCGCGGCAGTGCGCGAAGTATGGCCAGACGAATTTCCGTTAACCATTCGCTTTGGTGTGATCGAATACGACGGCGACGACGAACGTATGCTCAGTGAATCGGTACAAGTATCTAAATGGTTCAAAGAAGGTGGTGCTGACTTTATCAGCGTGAGCATTGGTTTTAACACGCCCGATGCCAATATCCCTTGGGGGCCAGCATTCCTTGCGCCTGTGGCAGAACGCATTCGCAACGAGGTAGACATTCCCGTTGCCAGTGCGTGGGGTATCGACACACCCGCACTCGCTAACGGAACCATTGAAAAGTCGCAGCTTGATGTAGTAATGGTAGGCCGAGCATTATTGGCTAACCCTCATTGGCCATACTATGCGGCGAAAAAGCTGAATGTTGAAAACCCATCTTGGGTATTGCCTGCGCCTTACGCCCATTGGTTGGCTCGTTATGCGCCAGCTGCTGAAGAATAAGCATTCTTAAGATAATATTTCAGTAAAAACAATGCCGTAACAGTGATGCTGATACGGTATTGTTAATTTTTAAACGCGCCTCGTTTTTTGCTAACCGCAACGATCCACCGGCACATTACTCGGTGCAACCATTTGCGCTTCGCTCTTATGAACTGGCACATCTACTTTGCCACTGGCAATCACTTCACCTAATTGCCATAGCCGCCATTCGCCACGCTCGTATATATCCCATTGTTCATCGTGGGTCAGTGGTTCGGTAGCAATGATGCTCACCACATCTTTGGGCGTGGTTTCTGAAGCAAAATCAATTTCTACTTCAACGTCTTTTAAACAAGCTGGACCAAATGGCGCTCGGCGCGTAATACTGGCTAACTTGGTGCTACAGAAAGTAAACAGCCAATCGCCATTGCTCAGTAAGCAATTAAACACACCTTGCTCGGCGTATTCTTTTGATAAAGCCACCAGCATGGTCGCTAACTGTTCTGGCATGGCGTCGCGGGGTAAGCTTTGCCGAACCTGATTCATCAGGTCGCAAAACAATTCCTCACTATCGGTGTCGCCAATGGCTTCATACATTCCCACTCGACGGGTAAACCCCGGGATTTGCCCATTGTGAGCGAACACCCAATAACGCCCCCACAGCTCTCGAGTAAAAGGGTGAGTATTGGCGAGATTGATATTACCGACATTGGCCTGTCGAATATGGCAAATGGCCGTTTTACTTTTAATCGGAAGCTTGGAGACAAATTCAGCAATTTGCGAGGTGGCGCAGGGTTCGGGGTCGTGAAACAAACGTACGCCTTTCCCCTCGTAAAAGGCGACGCCCCAACCGTCTTTGTGCGGGCCGGTTTCACCACCACGGCGAGTTAGGCCCGTAAAACTAAAACACAAATCAGTGGGGGTATTGGCACTCATGCCAAGTAACTCACACATTTCACTTTCTCCTAGGGCGCTGTATGCCTGAAGCATAAACAAGCCACAACAGCGATTCAACTCACTTTACGCATTGCGTAATTCAGTCATTGCCCATAGGTGAACAGTAATTGGAACAAAGCCCCTGCTGGGGGCTATCCTGTAATGCTTAGCAAGGCATATACATACGCATTTCACTACAGATAATTAACGCTTGGGTTTGTTTTTTAAATTGCTCAAAATGCCCAGCCACAAAATGTTGCTCTAAATCTTCTTGGCTTCGCCAACGCTCAATGACCACGTACTCTATAGAGTCTTCGTGCGAGCGGCGCCCTAAGTCATATTGTTCACATCCCGCTTCTTCTCTGGAATGTTGTTGTAGCGTTTTGAGGGCCGACAATAAGGCCTCTGCATTAGCAAAACTGCAGTTTAATGTCGCAGTCACTTGAATCATATCTACACCTCTCTATCGGTATACATCATTGATGAACACCGATTATTATTTGTCCCACACGGGTGAAAAGTCAGGCGTTGCTTGGCGATCACCACAATCTAAACCGTCAATGGCTTTCATTTCTTGTGTCGACAAGGTTAATTCAGCGCCTTTGAGGTTGGTTGCCAAATTCGCTTTTTTGGTAGAAGAAGGAATGGTTGCCATACCGTGACCTAACTCCCACGCCACTACCACTTCTGCTGGCGTTACCCCGTGCTGCTCTGCAATATCTTTAATCAAGCGGTCTTTGAGTACTTTTCCTACAGCAAAAGGCATATAACCCGTAATATGAATACCTTGTGATCTACTGTAATCACGTAGAGTTTGGTTTACCAAATACGGATGAACTTCTACCTGATTAGTAAAAATGTCACTCGCCGATGCCACTTGTTTGGCTTCTTCTAAATGGGCAATAGTGAAGTTAGACACCCCCATGTGCTTAGTGTACTGCTTTTCTCGCGCTTCAAGCATTTGAGTTAAATATGCTTCCATTGGTTCATTATTTGGTGGTGAAGGCCAATGCACCAATAGCAAATCTACATAATCTAATTTGAGTTTACGCAGACTTTCTTCAACACTTGGCAGTACTTTTGACTGGGTGAGCTGGGCATTCCATACTTTGGTAGTGACAAATAAATGGTCGCGATCAATACCACTGTCTTTGATGGCTTGGCCAACCGCTTCCTCATTACCATAAATTTGCGCAGTGTCGATGTGGCGATAGCCCAAATCTAGGGCATCCATCACAGATTGATAAGCCACTTGCCCCTCAAGGCGGAATGTACCTACCCCAAGTTGCGGCATAGCCGTGTTTGCTGTCGTCATTGTTTATCCTCTTATTTTATCCGTTTGTTGTTTGCTACGATGTCGCCGTAATTCAGATCGCTATGCGACTAGTTGTTGTTATTTATGCACAAACTATCAGCTAGGTTCTACCGCACAATACGCAGATTATGGCCGTTTAGCGATACATCTCATCAACAACATAAGATAATGAGTCGGGCTCAAATTACCTTTGTCGCGCTATTTCATAGTGCATATAAAAGTGTTATTTTTTAGCCTGATTTTTGTCAGTACTGAAAGGATTCTTATGAATACTCAATTATTTAAGCGTTTACTTATTGGTTCTTCTGTCACTTGTGCTTTGTTGTCAGGCTGTTCAGCAACAGATTCATCTAGAAATGATGCCGCAACATCAAACTATACGCCCTCAGCCAGCGCTCCAGCTGGGAAAACCATTGTACTCCCCAATTTGGTCAATTACGCCGAGAATGCGTCGGTTCCACAAGCAGTAAAAGATGAATGTAATACGCCTAACCAATTTGCCGACTTTTTAAAAACGTTTAGCCAAGCAAATGGATACACTGTTGTGAGTGCTGATCAAGCCAATAGCAACACCTTGGTACTGGATGTTGAGATAGATCAGGTGCATGCTCCTGCCGGTGGTGCTTGGTCTGGCCCTAAATTTGTTATTGCTAGCGGCACATTGCAAAAAAATGGTGAGCAGCTTGGTGACTTTAAAGTACGCAGAACAACAACAGGTGGCGCGTTTGCCGTATTTAAAGGCGTATGCTCGTTGGTAGGTCGAGACGTGAAAACAATGTCTAAAGACATCAGCACTTGGTTAGACAACCCGGCCACAAACAGCCGTTTGGGTGAGCTCTAAAGCCAGATAGAGATTAGACAAGAGTCACCCACACACCAATAAGGTGACTCTCTGCGTGATACATTTTTACAATCGCGTTGTTAGTATCTCAACAACGCGATTGTAGATGATTTCATGTGCATTCCATGAATATCCGCCACTGGTATTCACAAACTGCACAACCACAGTATCAAGACTGGGATGATAACGCGCGATACTGGAATAACCCGGTAAGAGCCCGGTATGTCCTCGAACGTAAATTTCATCATAAATTGCTTGTTCAGCAGGGGTAAAAAGTTGGCCCTTGTTTAACGCTCGAATAAACACACCAACATCGCTGATGGTCGCAACCATAGAGCCGGGAGCGGTAACATAGTTAATTTCAGTGAGCGGGCCGTCGTAACCTTTGATATAACCACTGACTATCTCATCTTGATCTAGTGGCTCCATCGAACCAAAAGTCTGCGACAACCCTAACGGCTTTACAATATGTTGCTGAATGTAATCTTGATAGCGATAGCCCAAAGCCCTATCGATGATCTCTCCGATTAAAATGTAGTTGGTATTGCAATACTGATAGTCAGTACCGGGCACAAACTCGGCAGGTTTATCATAAGCAAAAGCTAATGCATCCTGCGCATTTTGGGGCGGCTCAAACCATGGGAATCCTTCTGCGTCACTGTGATTGGGAATACCACTTCGATGCTGCACCAACATACGCAGCGTAATCTTATTGGCATACTCGAAATGGTTTGCAATATCAGGCAGTAATTGAGCGAGAGTATCATCTAGCGACAAGGTATCTGCTTCAACAAGTTTCGCTACGGCAGCCGCAATATAGAGTTTACTAATACTGGCTATTTTAAAATAAGCGTGAGGGTCTGCTGGCGTTTTTGCATCCCTGTCTTTCCACCCACTGGCATACAATTCAGGAGCTTGGTTACCCTGCTGAATATAAATAATAATCCCGTCCAACTGGCGCTCTATTGCTTCATCAGCTTGCGCTTGCACGTTCGACGGAAGGGGTGAGAAGTAAGTTTGCAGTATTAACCAAGGAACAAAATAAAGTGACACGGCAATGATGCTCATTGCAACGCTCGCCCTTACCCAAAATGCGCGACTTTTATTCATGATCATAAAGCTTGTCTGTCGCCGCTTTTAATTTGGCGTGAGGTAAGAACTGATCAGTAATGGTCAAAATAGCATGTAAGTTGTTTTGCAATTTATCTAACGCTATATCTCCGGGTTTGACCGCCGTTTGTAACAAATGAATAGCCATATCGGCCAACAACAAGCGTTGCTTCTCTAACCACGCATCGTCGCCTTTCGCGGCGGGATGTACCAAATAGCTCGACTCCACCACACTGTGTAGTTCCCAGCTCGTTTTTATGAAGTTGGCGCGTTGTTCTTCAGTCATGGGGGCATCCTTTCTGTTCCAAGACAAGAGTACACAGCTTTGGGTGACAAGGTCGACTGCTAATGCGTAACAAACTGTTTAATTGCCATACCATCACACCGGACACGTGACGTACAACTGTAGATAAGGTATTGTATTTAATGAACTATGGATTGAGTGGCGCAATATGGGCGCCATGCATATAACAGCAACCAAGGAAGTAATAATGCAAGACGACAACAAACTATATTGGGGCATGCCCCTTAATACCTACTGCATGCTCCTTCACCTTAGTCAGTTGAGCAGTATTGTGATCCCAGGATTAGGTTTCATTTTACCTATCGTATTGTGGGCAGCGAATAAAGACCAACACCCCGACATCGATAGACACGGCAAAGTTACCGTGAACTGGCTAATCAGTGCCTTCATTTATTACGTTGTCTGTGTCATCTTGATTGTTATGTTTGTCGGTATTCTCGGGATCATTGTACTGGGGATTTTGAATCTTATTTTTGCTATCGTCGCAGGAATAAAAGCCAACAATGGTGAACTTTGGGTATACCCACTGAGCTTCAAGTTTTTTAGATATTGATTCAAAATTTTTTTATAAAAAAGTTAGTGTATTTCATCACGCCCAATCGTTAGACATTTGATAACGTAAGTTTAACAGGGTGTAAAATATGAAATATGCGATATTGGCTGTACTGGCCTTTTTTGGCGCGCTGGTACAGGCAATGCCACTACAGTCATCACTTTTTATTAAAACAGCGGGTAACCCCGCCGAATCATTCCCCCTCACGTGGCACTCACTCGACCAGCATACATGGGAATTAAAAAGTGATTTTCAGGGATTAACAATCCAAGTAAACCAAAAGCAGAATGTGTGGGAGTTTTCGCTGACTGCCAACCAAACACTTCACTTCAATCTGCAAAACCGTTACCTCACACAGTTTGCTTACGATGAGTCGGAATTTTTAATGCCCGGGCTGTGGTATAAGAAAAACGACCGTTCATCACTCGGCGCACCGTCTATTAAAGAGGCACAAAGCTGGAGTTTTAGAGAAGACCGCTTGAGCACACCAATTACTGGCGTTTTTGACGTAAAAAGTGGTCAAACGGTGACAATCCTTCGCGATGATATCGCCCAAACAGATTCACTCGCAGTGCCGGTTACTGGTGAAATTATGCTGAATAGCCACACCGATCTTGGCAGCTTGGGTTTTGGTGTTGAGCAGGGTCGGGCGTATTTGCAATTTGGTTATCCCTATGAAGAGGCACCTAAAACCTACATTCGAAAACTCACCCTCGCCCCGCAATCACAAGCCTTTATGGCTATGAAAAAAGGGCAAACCATAACATTGCGCTATCAAATTCAAACCCAACACGCTGACAATTTCTCAGATTTTGTTCGTCAGACTTGGCAGTACAGTATTGATAATAAGCAGCCTCAGTCAATTGCTAACGCAATGAGTACTGACGACGTGAAAGCGTATCTCAGCCAGTTTTATGTGCAAAGTTACATTGAAAATAACGAACTTGCGGGATTTTCCGGCGTCCACTTAACCACCGCCAATGCAGAAACCAAACAGCTTTATGAAATAGGTTTTGTCGGACGTGTGTTATTGAATGCCTTCAATGCCATGGAATATGGCGAGCAGGTAAATAACCCTCAACTTATTGAAATGGCGAAGAAGACTTTCGACGCGTATCTGAAAAATGGTTTCAATAAACAGGGCTTTTGGCGTGAAGTGGTCGACTTTGATCACCCTCGCGAAGAGTTAGCCAACACCCTATCAATAAGAAGACAGTCTGAAGGCATTTACGCAGCACTGCTGTATATGCAATATCAAAAGCACAAAGGTATTGATATGTCTGTGTGGGACAGCAAAATCCACCATTTGCTCAACCAGCTAGCAAGGCTACAAACTCAAGAAGGAGCGTTTCCTCGTAAATTCACACCAAAATCGGCCATTATCGATGGTTCTGGTGGTAGTTCGCCGTCTGCCGTTTTGGCTTATGTTATGGCTTACAAATACTTCAATGAGCCCAAATACTTAGCCATTGCCAAGCACACGGCTCGCTATCTCGAAGCAGAAATTGTGCAACCGGCGGAGTATTTTTCTTCCACACTTGACGCTAACTGCGTAGACAAAGAAGCCGCCTTTTATACAGCAATGGCATTTTATTACCTTGCTCTAGTCACCGACGACGCTGAGCAACAGCAATACACACAACTCACAGAGAAAGCGAATTACTTTGTGATGTCTTGGTATTACACCTGGGATGTACCTTTCGCCAAAGGCCAAATGTTAGGTGATGTAGGTTTTAAATCCCGCGGATGGGGCAATGTTTCAGTAGAGAACAATCACATCGACGTGTTTATTTTCGGCTACCTCGATGTGTTGAACTGGTTAGCAGAGAAAAAAGGAGATACTCGCCTAGCAAACTTTGCTGATGTCATTGAATCTTCGATGAAGAGTCAGCTACTGCCACGAGAAGGACACATGTTCAACATTGGTAAAGTGGGTTATTACCCAGAAGTGGTGCAACACACCAATTGGGATTACGGTCACTTTGGTAAAGGGTTTTACAACGACATTTTCGCGCCGGGGTGGGTGGTAGCATCGTTGTGGGAAATGTTAACTCCGCATCGAGCAGCAGATTTTCTGCAAGCAAAGCACTCGCAGCGTTAACAGGCTCTAAATACGACTATTAATCAACCAGAATTTCACTAAACAAGGTGAAATTCTGGTTTTAGATTGCAAGTTACCAAAGTGTTAAATTACAATCATTTTGTTTACACAAATACCCCAAACTCAGGCCTGTATTGATTCCATGAAGCGGTTCGCAGCGATAGTAAGTGCGTTCACATTAGCACTTAATGTGTCGATAATTTCTCCTTTAAGCGCCGCAGAAACCAAAACCATACAGTTCAATATTACCGAAACTCGTGCCGAGTATTCACTGTTGCAATTTGCCAACCAAGCGCAGCTGTCGTTCGCCATTTCCTATGAGCAAATTGTCGGTATAAAAACCCATCCCCTTGTAGGCAGCTATACTCTAGAACAAGCTGCAAACATATTGTTTACCAACACGCCTTTAGAGGGCGTCATAGATAGTGAGGGCAGATTTACTCTCCAAACCCGCCAAGCATCGACAAACATTACTAAGCCAATCGGCACAACGCCATCATCTTCGCCTAAAGAAGAGCGTGGAGAATCAATTGAAACCATTGAAGTAGTAGGCCTGAACAACGACCTACCGAGAAATTTGCGGCTCAAACAAGTCTCCGATGTCGTGCAAGAGTCAATTAGCCAGGAACAAATAAGTCGACAGCCTTCAAAAAACCTCGCTGATAACTTGCAGAAGAGTGTGGGTATAGCCATTACCAGAAATATCGGCGAAGGTGGTGAAGTATCAGTACGCGGTTTCGGGCCTGACTACAATGTCACCACGCTAAACGGGCGCACAATGGCCACCAGCAAAGAAAGTCGTAATTTTGATTTTCGCATTTTCCCCGGTGATTTTGTGAAGAATGTAGACATTGTGAAGTCTGCTCCAGCTGATCTCACAGCCGGAAGTATTGGCGCAAATATCGATATTCGCACGGCTCGCCCTTTTGATTATGATGGCCTACATATCGATACCCGCGTGGGGTTAAATACCAGCGAGTTAAGACCTAACTATGGTATACATTTTTCAACCCTGTTTAGTAACACCTATTTTAATGATCAACTCGGCGTCATGATCGGCATACTACACGACCGTTCCCAATATCGTGTAGACAGATACACAACCCAACGACTGGCACAATCCAACATTCTACCTGAAAATCTACAACAGCCTGTGTTGGACCAACAAGGTAACGCTGTCGAACTAGATACCTTGCGTCGCCCTTTACGGATGATTTTTGATGTACAAAAGGGTGAAAAACAGCGGGAGACGATAAACACGGTTTTGCAATGGCGCAGCCCAAGTGCCACTGTGCACACGTTAGATCTTATTTACGCAAACTATCGACGAGATTCCTTTTCGTCTGGCATTCAAATTCCGGGACAATCACCCAATTACCAAAACGTTGTCGTCGACCAAAACAGTACCTTGTTGGAAGCCGATATCTTCGATAATAATTTGGATGCGGTATTTGAACAGCAAGTAGAAGACATCAACACGCTAGCCATAGGCTATAACGTAAAATTCAATGTTGCTGGGTGGTGGTATAACCTCGATATTTCCCATTCAACGGCTTCCGCCTTTGAAACCTTGAATGCATTGATCCCACACTATGTGGGCGCCGATAACAAAAACATTCATCTCGACTTTACCCAAGGGGATGTACTGTCAGCCTCAACCAACATTCCCCTCGGGGATGTGTCGCAGATCAGTGCCCATTGGAATGGTAAGTTAGACTATTATCTCGACGATAAAGTGGATGAAATTAAACTCGATAGCCACTATCTATTCGATGACGGTTTGGTGGAATCGTTTAATTTTGGCATCTCTTATTTTATTCGCGATAAGTCTTTTGACCAATATAAATGGAACGATGACTACCAATGTGCGCCCTGTGGCGGCCAGGTAGACCTGCCTAATTATCTTTTTGAAGTAATTGAATACCCAGACTTTTTGGCGAATGCGTCGGGTGAACGACCGAGTCGATGGTTAATGCTCACTGATATCGAAGCTTACAACCTCAAAATTCAGAATATTATGGAAGCCCAGGGGATAGTGCCCGACGGAGTGAGTTGGAATGAGACCATTTTTGACCCATCCGCCTCCTACCAAAACCACGAACAAAATGTGTCGCTATACAGTAAACTCAACCTCACTGGCGAGTTTCACTCTTTCGATTGGCGAGCAAGCATTGGGGCGCGCTACCTAACCTTTAAAAATGTGTCTGACGGTTTTATTCAACATATTGAGCGTATCGATATCGATCCCAATTCCAGCGACAAAGAACTGCGTTTAAAGCTCACGTACAGTGACGCCGAACCGGCACAAGCCAAAAGTAAACGCTATTACTTTTTACCCAGTGCTAACCTGTCTGTAGACCTAAAGGGCGGATACCAATTCAAGGCAGCGGTAGCCAGAGTTATTAGTTTTCCCAAAATCGAAGAGCTGGGTATCAATAAAAAATTTACCTCTGATGACAGTGGAACCGTGTTACTCAGCGGGGGGAACCCAGACTTAAAACCATACTCTGCTACGCAATATGACCTTGCACTGGAATATTATGCACAACAGGGCCATGCATATTCAGCAACGCTATTTCACAAAAATATTGATACATTTATTTCCACATCGAGCTATGAAAGGCCTTTTCAAGGCGAGGTCAGTGATGATGTAAAACAAAGGCGAGAGCAAATTGTAGAGCTCGTGAATACCAGCGAAAATATTTCCGGAGGCTCGGTACTCGGCGTTGAACTCTCATCTAGAGTCAACCTAACACCTTGGTGTGGTTTCTGTCAGAGTTTGAGTACCGAATTTAACTACACTCAGATCATTAACAACAAAATCAACTCAGACCCCATCGATTTAGTATCAGTAAAAGAGCCAAAAAATATTATTGAAGGCCTCTCTGAGCGCGCGCTAAACGTTAATTTGGATATACGCCTAGGCGGTTTGTACAGTTTCTTTTCATACAGCTGGCGAAGTGATTTTCTGCATGCGCGTCAGGGCATAA
The DNA here is from genome assembly GCF_056161325.1 of Alteromonas sp. ABE4_545. NCBI lineage: Bacteria > Pseudomonadati > Pseudomonadota > Gammaproteobacteria > Alteromonadales > Alteromonadaceae > Alteromonas > Alteromonas sp. ABE4_545. Next base: position 187,107 of record NZ_JBSWYY010000003.1, on the reverse strand, counting down.
GAACTGGAGGTATCCCCGAACACACACAGTCTTCAGGCCAATTGGATGGGCGTGTAGGTTACCGCTTCAACGATAATTTCGATGTGTTTTTAGATGTGTACAATTTAACCAGCTCAACCCACCTAGAATACGCTGATGTACGCAACCGCGTCACTCATTTTGAAGACACTGGCCTAAGCTACCACTTAGGTATTCGCATGCGGTGGTAGTGTGTTTTTATTTCTGAATCGTTAGAAGAGTATAAAGGTCGCGCCCTGAATATCTGTAGAGTATTACATGAGTAACAAAGAACACGCTTTCTTAGCGCCATTTATGGCGTTACGGAAAAATATTGCCCATTGTATTTCGCGGATAGTTCCGCCTGCTGATGTAGAAGATATCGTGCAGGATACCTACGTTCGTCTATGCTCTATCGAAGACAAAGACCCGAGTAAGTACAACAAATCGTTTCTATACACGGTTGCGCGAAACCTAGCCTTCGACCATCTCAAAAAAGCCGAAAACAAACTTACCGACAAGGTCGAAGATGAGTCTGAATTTCATGTAGAAGATAACGATAAACTCTATGACGAGGCGGTGACCAACGAGCAATTTGGTCACTTTTGTAAGCTGGTTCAGCAAATGCCCGCACAAAGTAGAAAGGTTTTCGTCTTACGAAAAGTGTACGGCTTTAGCCAACAGGAAATTGCCGATCAGCTAGGCATTAGTATTAATACTGTTTCAAATCAACTCGTCAATGGGATGAAGCGTTTTAGTGCGCTTCATCAAGCCAATATGAATATCGAGCCTGTGTCTGTGCAGAATGTTAAACGAGGTGGTTCCAATGAAAAATAACGTCATTCAAATGCCACAGCCCCACGCCAAGGCACAAGAAAAAATTGACGAAACAGCGCTGCATTGGTTGATGGAAATCGATAGAGGAGCTCTATCTCCCAAGCGTAAAGCAGAACTTATCGCTTGGATAGAAAGCGCTCCAGCGCATAAAGTGAGTTTTCTCGCGCACGCCAAGTTATGGGATGAATTGGATGTACTATCTGAATTATCCAACATCATTCCGTTTGAGCAACAACAAACCAGTCAGCAAAAGTCGCCCAAGTACTACTTGTACGCCGCTTCCGTTATCTTTGTGGTGGCTTTTGCTATGCTGTTCGTTCGGTTTAATTTACAACCCACCGCGTTGGGCGTGCCCGCCAGCCAAATCGCGTTCAAACAGAGTTATCAAACTAATACTGGTGAACTAAAAACGATACAGTTACCTGATGGCTCCGCGTTAACGCTCAATACCAACAGCCGTGTAACCGCGCAGTTTGATCAAAACTATCGCAATGTTTCATTAGAATATGGCGAGCTGCATATTCAGGTTGCTCACGACCATGAGAAACCACTCAACATCTTAGTTAACGACAAGATGATTCAAGCTGTCGGCACCTCATTTAATGTGCAATACCTGTCAGATAAGGCAATTCAACTTATCGTGTCAGACGGTAAAGTGATGCTAGCAAACAGTACGCTTTTGAACGACAAGGTAAACTTCGCAAAATTAACCAAGCCACTTAACCAAACATTGATGCTCAAAGCAGGGCAAAAAGTGTCAATCAATGCGACTCGCTCTATAAACAGTTTAAAATCAGCGGTCGAGGATGTGTCTAACAAACTCGATCTGTCTTTGTCATGGCTCACGGGAAGCTTAACTTTTGCGGGCGAACCTTTAGAGCAAGTGATCGCTCAGGTCAACCGCTATCTCACCCACCCCATACATCTAGCCAATGATGATGTTAGATCGGTGCGGGTTATTGGCCGCTTTGAACAAGGCAAACTAGATAATTTTCTGACCGACTTACAACGCAATTTCAATGTCCATTTGTCACATAATGCACAAGGAGAAATTATTCTTAGTAAAAAATAAGTTTTTTTTCACAGGTGTTAGTGTATTTTGACCGCCTGCTCGTTTATGTAACTGAGATGTAAACATCTTATTTAAAATGTTTGTTTTAAGTTTTGTTGCTGTAACTAAACAATCTTAATTAGATATAAACGAGAAAGAGAACAATATGAATGCCTCAAAAATGCACTTTAAACTTTCCGCACTAGCGCTAGCTACCTTTACCGCATTTTCAGCACAACAGGTCAGTGCAGCACAAGACGATAACGACGCTGCAAAAGAAAAAGATCCCACTGAAGTCATTGTGGTCACAGGGTTGCGAAACAGTCTTAACATGGCCGCAGACCTTAAACGCAATTCAGACCGAGTGATCGAAGCCATTGTATCTGATGATATTGGTAAATTTCCGGACACTACCACTGCCGCAGCCCTACAACGAGTGCCAGGCATTCAAGTTGTTATGGGAGATAATAACGAAGTGGTTAGCCCACTTATCCGCGGTATCGGTGACATCCTTACTACCCTTGATGGACGTGAAATTTTTACTGGCGTAGGTCGTGGTTTTGCTTTCCAAGACTTACCCGCAGAAGCACTTGCTGGTGCAGAAGTGTATAAGTCTAACACTGCCGATTTGAACGAAGGCGGTGTAGCGGGGGTAATAAACCTAAAACTACAAAAACCTCTTAACTTCAAAGAAGGGTTAACTACTGCAGTCAACGTACGAGGTTTCAAAGGCAGCAACGAAGATTCTGCAAGTTACGCCACCGGTGCGTTAGTTTCAAACCGCTGGAGTAGCGGTGAAGATGAATTTGGCGCTCTGTTCAACATCTCTTATTCAGACATTAATTTCGACCGTCCAGTGTCATTTAACTGTGACCCTCGTTCTGGGTCGAATGGCCCAGCAGGCGGTGACGGTGTAATCTTACCCACGTGTGTAGGTGGTGTAAGCCAGTTTGGCGACTACCAGCGCCCGCAATTCAACACTGCATTTCAATGGCGTATGGACAATGGCCTAGAGCTATACCTTGACGGTCTATATACCGAATACAAATCGCGTTGGGAATCAGACTTCATCTTCTCTGATATTTTTGCCGCACAAAGTATTACCAATAAACAAGCCGGTAGCGACTGCGCCACTTATAGCATTGATGGGGCAGGGTTCTACGCACCAGAAAACGGTCAAATGCAAGACTTGTGTATTGCCGATTCAGCCACCTTTAACAATGTACCTGGGCTAGCCAGTACTCAAGCCAAAGATAGCGGGACGGACCAATACTTAATTGGCACAGGGGCGCGTTTTGTTCAGGATGACTACGAAGTAGACTTTGATGTTTCATATCAACGCTCTCACACCCACAACCGCACAATTATTGTTGATATTGGTAAGCAGATTGATCAAGTCGATGTAGTCGTGGATGCAGGCGGTTACGGCACCACAACTATGCCCGGTGATCCCTTGAGCTCTGCCGACGATTTCCGCTTTGCCAACGGCTTGTTCCAAGATTTAAACGACGCTGTCGGCACCATGTTCGCCATGGAATCTAATGGTAAATACTACCTCGAAGACAGTGTATTTGAAGAAGTACAGTTCGGCGCCCGTTACGCTGACCGTGAATCAGTATTCCGTGCAAATGCACCGGGAGGCCCAGCTGCCCCGGGTGGCAACCGTGTAACTTTAGTCGACTCAGTAGGCTTGCCCGATGACTTTTTGGTGAAGTCACCAACTAGCATTCCCTACATCAATGGCGGGCAGCACTGGATGACGCCTGATCGTGATTTCTTATTGGATCACACCGATGTACTGCGTGAAATTTACGGCGCTCAACCCGGCGACCCTGACTGGGCACCAGAACGGAACTATGACGCCACCGAACAAACGTTATCTGCCTACTTACAAGGTAAATACGCCGTTAGCTTAGGCGACTATTATATTGATGGTTTATTGGGTTTACGCGTTACTCGTACATCTCGTGACTTGACCGGCACAGGCCTAGTTAGAGCAGCCCCCACAGACGAGAACCCGAACCCAGCTGCAGAGCCTACCACGGTGACAAATTCTACTAGTGATACTAGCTTACTGCCTAACATTAGTGCGCGTGTAGAGTTAATGGATGATTTGCAATTGCGTTTTACTGCGGCAAAAACCATATCTCAGCCAGCATTTGGTGACTTGAACCCAGGTTTGACCTATGAAGTACCATTGAACGCCAATATTCGCCCCAATGGTGGTGGTGGTAACCCAGACTTGAAACCGCAGAAATCCAATGCCTTTGATGCAACGCTAGAATACTACTTTGCGCAAAGCAGTTACGTATCAGCTGCCGTGTATTACCGCACATTGAAAGACCGCGTTATGTCACAAACTACCACAGAAACCATTGATGGTATTGAGTACAACATCACACGGCCTCGTAATGCCGCAAACGCCACCTTGCAAGGGATTGAATTATCTTCGCAGTTGTTCCTCGATTCTGTGTTCGATAGTTTGCCTTCGGCCCTTGATGGCGTGGGTATTATGGCCAACTTCACTTTAGCAGACAGTGAAATTACCACCGACGGCGACCCACTAGAAGGAGAGCCGTTACAAGGGGTTTCTAAGTACAGCTACAACTTAGGTTTACTCTATGAGAACCACGGTTTTACTGGCCGCTTGGTTTACACCTATCGCTCGAAATACAGTGAAGCTTTGTTAAATACCATTCGACCTGTAGGCGCAGGCCCGCAGTTCAACATGGTTAAAGCCACTGGCCGACTCGACTTCTCATTAGGCTATGACATCAATGAGAACCTTACCGTATCTGTAGATGGCACCAACCTAACAGGCAACAAATACTACAGCTACTTCGAAACTACGGCTTTCCCACACGATGTACGTGATGACGAGAAAACCCTTGGTATGAGCTTACGCGCCAAGTTCTAAAACCCTCCTAAAGCCAAGTAGCTCCGCGCTACTTGGCTTTTCATCATTTGAATAAGTGGAACCTAGAGATGAAGTTACCCAAAATACTGCTTATGGCCCTTTTGGCGTTTAACGCCACTAGTTTCGCCGGCCAGCCCAATCCTCCAGGACAAGTTACCGATGGCGAAAAGCCTGTTAACGAAGCCTATTTGTTTGCTCATATGACTCATGCTGATTACGGCAGATTGTACTATTCAGTGAGCGTAGACGGCCTGCATTGGTTTCGATTAAACCAAGGTGAAAGAGTCTTTAATGAGTATCAAGGTCATCCTGATATCACCCGTGGCCCTGATGGCACCTACTACATCGCAGGCAATACAAGCGATGCCTCGCCGGATATCAATATTTGGCGTTCACAGGATTTAATCACCTGGCAAAAACACACGGTTTATCGCCCCGAATTATCAGCAACCCCTAACTATTCTCGCGCTTTACAGCGCATTGGTGCGCCAAAACTGTTTTACGACAAGGCCTCTGCACAATTTGTGATGACATGGCACACTCCGCATTTGGAAGGCACCGACGACGACCCAGAGCGCTATTGGAATAGCCAACGCACCTTATATGTCACCTCAAAAGATCTACGACACTTTGATGCGCCGCCTAAAATGTTGTTCGATTGGGATATTGGCACTATCGATGTGTTTATCCGTCACGCCGAAGGGCAGTACTGGAGCATCATTAAAGATGAACGTTACCCCACTCTAGATTGGGTAACCGGAAAGACCATTCGCATTGCTCACGCCGATAATTTGCTTGGCCCCTATACAGAATTAAGTGCGCCTATTAGCCCCAATTTCCGCGAAGCCCCCATGCTTATTCCCTCGCCAAACGGAAAAGCCTGGTACATGTACTACGAGCAATATCCTGGGGTGTCTTACGGCTTGTCTGTCGCGGACTCACTAAAGGGCCCTTGGTACCAAATTTCAGGTTATACCTTTTTTGCCGATTGGGATAAGTATTCCATGCCAGCAAAGGTTAGACACGGCGCCATGATCACAATCACTAAGTCGCAATACAACCAACTCGTCGAGCACTTTGGCATCGACAAAAGCGGTCAATAATTTCTTAGGTTTATGAACAATATGAAACTGTCAAAAATCACAACAACATTAATACTGGGATTAGGTTTATCAGGCCTGTCTGCCTTTGCCTACTCGGCACAACTATCACTCAATAGCATCAAAATTGACGATAAGAAAGTCAGTGCTCCCGCAACGGTGAAACACGCTGAGCAGGCGCTTTATATTACCGATGAAGAAAGAAGCAGCTACTTATTGACCGCAGATATTAAACTGGATGGCCTCAATGGCGAGGTAGGCTTTGTCTTGCGCACAGCAAATGAAGAAAAAGGCTACACCACGGGCATAGACGGTAAACGCCAACGGGTGTTTTTAAAAACCGAGCAAGAAATGATCAGCGAAAAAGCACTGCACGCCAAGGCAGGTCAATGGTACAAAGTCAGGCTATTGGTTCGTAATAACCATTTTGTGCTGTTCCTAGATGATCACACCATCACTGCAGACACTTTCCCTCAATACGATGCCGTAGACGATAGCTTTAGTGCCGGTAAACTCGGGTTTTACACGACCTCAGATAAGGCACAAATTCGCAATGTCACCATCAGTGATTATCCTAACGCTGAACCACAACTTAGCTACACAAACCCGGTACAACTCAATTGCGCTGACCCTGGCGTATTAACCTATCAATCGACTTACTACGCCTATTGTACCTATACACCTGACTTTCCCATGATGCGTAGAGGCATTCGCTTGTACACATCAAAAGACTTGGTTAACTGGCAAGATCAAGGCTTTGTATTGAAGAACGAAGATTCTTGGGGAACGTCACGGCATTGGGCACCCGATGTAACGGAGAAAGACGGCACATTCTATATGTATTACGCCGTAGACGAGCGCATTGCAGTAGCCACTTCCGATTCACCGATGGGGCCATTCGTGCAAGATATTCAAAAGCCGATGGAGCCAGACTCAATTAAAATTGATGCCCACGTGTTTACCGATGATGACGGCAAACGCTACTTCTACTATGTCGGGTTTGATAACGGTAACCATTTATGGGGAGCTGAGCTTAACGATGACATGATGTCGGTTAAAACCGATACCATGACCCATTTGATCGCCCCCACAGAGCCTTGGGAAACCCACATGGCGAATGTCGCTGAAGGGCCGGTGGTGTTAAAGCACAAAGGTTTATACTACATGACTTATTCGGGCAGTCATTTCGAAAGCCCCAACTATTCTATTGGCTATGCCGTAGCGGAACACCCGCTCGGACCATGGAAAAAATACGCCGACAATCCCATCATGAAATCCACGTCTTTTGCTCACGGCACCGCCCACCACAGCCTAGCAAAATCTCCCGATGGCAAAGAGTGGTTCGTGATTTACCACCAGCATTTTAGTCAAACGCAAACAGAGCCTCGCAAAATTGCGATCGACCGCATTCGCTTTGTGCCCCAAGACAATGGCCCAGATATTTTGCAAACCTGGGGCCCTACACTCACGCCTCAACCTCTGCCAAGTGGTAGTGCGCAATAAGTTTGATACGACATCAGTTTAAGCGGCGCTGAACTCTGATGTTCGCGCCCGATTTTATGGAGAATACAATGAAGAAGTCACACCACCTCGGGCTCGCGTTTGTCACGCTGACCCTAGCGATGCTTGTAGGCTGTCAAAAGCCTGTACCTAAGGCTAATCAAGTACAGCTAGAAGTGGAAAAATGGGGTGAAGCAGACGGTCAACCTGTGCACTTATATACCCTGCGCAATGCCAATGGCATGACGGTAAAAGTGTCGGATTGGGGCGGCTATTTGCAGTCAATTTTAGTGGCCGACAGAGAGGGTAAATTTGAAGATATCCTCGTGGGACACGACAACTGGCAAGACTATTATCAAGATTGCTGCTATGCCGGCCCCATTGTTGGTCGGTTTGGTAACCGTATTGCCCAAGGCCAATTTTCCATTGACGGAGAGCGCTATCAACTAACCAAAAACAATGGCGGCCCCAATAACGACTTAAACCAATTACACGGTGGCTTAAAAGGTCTGCACAAGCGTTTGTGGGACAGTAAAACCATTCCCAATGGCGTGGAACTAAGCTATTTGTCGAAAGACGGTGAGGAGGGCTACCCGGGCAATTTGCAAATTCGTGTGAACATTACTTTGTCGCAAGACAACGCACTCACGTTCGAATACTTTGCACAAACCGATAAAAAAACCCACGTCAATCTAACCTCACACACCTACATTAACCTGCACGGCAATATGGCCAGAGATATCGAAGACCATGTATTGCAGATAAAGGCTGACAAAATCACCCCTGTTGATGAGTATTTAATCCCAACGGGTGAGCTTGCCTCTGTGGCAGGTACGCCTTTTGATTTCACCACCCCCAAAGCCATTGCCAAAGACATTCGTGCTAACAATCAGCAGCTAAAATACGGCGGTGGTCAAGATACCCAACACGGTGGATACGATCACAACTGGGTGTTTACTGATTACGATGGCAGCCTCAAAAGCCAAGCAAGTCTGTACGAACCAGAAAGTGGTCGCTTACTTGAGATCTTCACTCAAGAACCTGCAATTCAGTTCTATTCCGGCAACTTTATGGATGGCAGTATGACGGCCAAAAATGGCAAGCCCGTGCTATTTCGCTATGGCTTAGCACTCGAGCCTCAGCACTACCCAGACTCGCCCAATCAACCGAATTTTCCGTCAACATTGTTAGTACCGGGTGACACTTACCACACCATTTCAACTTACAAGTTTAGTGTGAAATAACGGACAACAAGGCAAGGAATAGAACAATGAAAAACACAAAATTTATCCCAACGGTACTTTTTAGTGCGCTATTAGCCGCCTGCAACAGCTCTTCAGGTTCGAAACAGGTCGAAACACCAACGCAGACGCCACCGCCTGGCAACTCACTGACCGTGCAAGAACAATGTGAACTCGATACTTTTACCAATGCAGAACAAGGGGCTGATATTCAAATTGAATGGCAGCAAGACACCGTACAATTCGTCAATGGCGGCGTGTATTCACGGGTACATAAACTCGCAGACGGTCGCTTAATTTTGGTCTACAGCGAAGGCCCAGCGGTTGTGTATCGGATTAGCGAAGACATGGGCGCAACTTGGCAAGCTCAGCAAACTGTAGCCAGTGGTGGCGATGCCTACAACTACACCAATGCTGAGTTTATCGAACTCAGCGACGGCACTTGGATCTATGGCTGGAATGCAAGACCCAAGCAAGAACACGGTGATGAGACCTTCCAGATAAAACTGGCAATCTCTTATGACAAAGGCGACACCTGGCAAGACGAACAACTCATCTTTTCTGCGGCGAACAAGTTTGATCAAGGTGCGTGGGAGCCTGCGTTCCTACAGTTACCATCGGGTGAATTACAGCTGTATTTCGCTAATGAGTTTCCCTATGGCGATACTAACCAAGATCAAGAGATCAGCATGGTGCGCTCATTTGATTCAGGTATTACCTGGGGTGACGTAGAAACCTTATCGTTCCGCGAAGGTAGCCGCGACGGTATGCCGGTGCCTATTCTGTTACGGGACCAATCTGACATCGTATTTGTGATTGAAGACAATGGTATTAACGGCAACTTTAAGCCGGTAACTATTCGAACCAGCTTAAACGATAACTGGATGTCGGGTGTGGTAGATGCCAACAGCGACAAACGAGCCCACGCATTAAGCCCCGAGTTTCAACTCGACGGCGGTATATATGCTGGCGCGCCTTATATTGCTCAACTCCCCACAGGTGAGACCATTTTGTCTACCCAGACATCTCAATGCCGTAAAGGGACGCTTGCGTACTTACGGGTATATATGGGCGATGCTGATGCCAGAAATTTTGCTTACCCAACAACGCCATTTACCACGGATTTGGTGAAAGAAGATGGCGAAGCTCTGTGGAATGGCATTACCGTGCTAGACGAAAACACCATTATGGCAACCAGCTCAATTAACACCGGAGACCCTTCCACACCCAACGGCATTTATGTGGTAACAGGCAAGATCATTCGAAACTAAACCCTTGTTGAATGCCAAACAGCGAAAGTCTTGGGGCTTTCGCTGTTTCATCAAGGCGCTAAAACCCAACCAACATAACGCCATATATGCTTTTTCCTTTACCAAGAGCATGTTAACCTTCCGCCTCAAATTGCGTTCAAGGTTAACACTGCCAAGTGTTGCCTATTCATCTCTCGGAGTTTCTCAGCGTTGTCGTTTAGCTATCCTTTCAAGTACCTTCAGGCACCATTATTGTTTATTTTGCTTTTCACATTATTGATCCCCACCGGGTTACCTTGGTGGCTGCATAGCGTAGTAATGAACCACGGGCTAGTAGTAGGCATCAACACTATCCCGTTGTTGTGCTACCTCGTGATCATCGTCAGTTATCGACCGCGTAATCACAATCGTATTTTTGTCCGACTTGATAACCCGCTAAAACTACGGCCAGATGACGACAAAGCCGGTTTAGGCTTTTTTATCGCACTTTATTTAGGGGTGGTTGCACAGACTATATCTGTTATCGCAACCGTGTTTTGGGGCTAGCAACGGGCCGATAGTAATACGTATCGACCCATCATGTGTATTGAGGTGTAGGCTTAAAATTAAGCACTTAACGCTGTTTCACTGTGTGTTCCGATTAGCGGTATTGTTTAAGTACACTGAGCAAGCGATAAGTTAGAAACAGTATCGATAAACCAACTGCGATCCCCACCGGAACTAGCCACATGCCGAACACTTCTTGGCTTGCAGTTGGCACTTGGTCGACGATACCCACAACAACACTTTGGCCATGTTTCTTTGACCAAACACCCACAGATTCTGGTAGGAATATTTTTAAAATGCCGACAATGACCAGTAACGCGCCTAACAAATAGCCCATAGCTCCAGAGCCATAGAACACGCCTGCGGTAACGCCTTTTTTAACCTTTCGCAACGCAGAGAAGCCCGACGGAGGTGGTGTGCCCATCAACAAATGGTCACTGTACTGCTGAGCAAGTTCTCTTGGAGAGCCAAAGCGCGCCAACACTTCATCAATGGCAATCGGGTTACCCTGACTCTCAGCATTCTCAATAACATCATAAATATGACTTTCGATCTCTCGGATAACTTCATTAACTTGTTGAGCATCCAAACGAGACATGTATTTAGCGAGCGTAGTTAGGTACTGGTTAATTTGCGTATTCTGATTCATAGTCATTTCCTTACTGTTAAAAAGTCGCTGGTCCGGGATTAGCGAGTAAAAATTCCATATCGCTGACTGATTTGCGCCAGCGCTCCGTTAAAATGTTGAGCTTTGCTTCCCCTTCTGCTGTCAGGGAGTAATATTTACGGGGGCGAGTCGTACCTTCTTGTACCCACTCTGCGTTTACAACGCCCTCTTTTTTCAAGCGATCGAGCAGTGGATACAAGGTGCCTTCGGTAATTGCGGTGGTTTCTAACTTTTGTAGCAGGTTTAACAATGCCAAACCGTACAAAGACCGCCCCTTAAGCGCGGCAAGGACGACCATTTCAAGGGTTCCTTTACGTAATTGCACATCCCACTTTGCTGCTGAATTATCTTTTTCCATTCGATGTTCCGCCTAATTAATGTACTATTTGTTTTATAATGCAATATACCTTGTTATGCAAGGTATATTATTAAACAAAGTTAAAAGTTTTTATCTCAAAAGGAAAAATGACCACGAGGAGGGTATGTAAGCGTCCGGTAACCCCACCTATTGTTGAGCAAGCAAATAATTATGGATGTAACTAATTAGGGGAGGTATACATTATCAACAGCTTGAAGATGTCTAGAAAACTGGGGGCTTACCAAATCAATTAAACTGATAGAAAAAAGCACCATTAGTAATGGCAATAATGAGAAAAATCACAGCAAAAATATTACCACCAACCCTAAAAAAACCTTCAATTATAGCGACCATTAAAGAAGTAATAATTAAATAGCTCAAAAATAAAAATGTAATAACCGCTAGCACACCATTTATATATGCGATTGAGGAAAAAAACGTCAACATTACTATAGACAACACAAAACCAACTATCGCAGAGTGCGCATCAAACTCACTTCTAATTTCAAATAAACTATGAAAATCATTTTCTTCATCTTTTTTAAACTCTGATTTATTGTCGTTTTGTTTTAACATGAACTTTTGGGTTCCATAGAAAAACAAATAAACAGAAGCTCCACACATAATGCACCCAACAATAAGTTCGCCTATGTTTTTATAATCAAATACAATGATTATTGAGAGCAACAAAAACACCACGCCTAGCATCAATCCCAATATCCCAAATATGACACTATAAATTTTAAATCCGTGATTCATAAACTCTCAACACCCTAACCAACTGTAATTCCAGCCAAACAATTCATCTTTGCTTCCGCAACATAACCGACTGCAAGAGCACCTGCAAATAAAAAACCAGCTACAAAATGCAGCTGGTTTTTATATTGTTCTAAAGAGACATGAACATGACTATTAGGTGTTTAGATACACCTGCGTAAATAGCTACTTTCCAACTTTGTTTGTCACTTTCCATCCTTGTTTATAGCTTTCCAACTTAGTTTGGATGTGACATAAAAAACGCACATTTACTCTTCATCACTCCACCGTCACACTCTTGGCCAAATTGCGGGGTTGGTCTACGTCGGTCCCTTTTATCAAGGCGACATAGTACGACAACAACTGTAATGGCAAGGTATAGATGATTGGCGCGATTGGCGCTTCGCAATGTGGCACATTGATCACGCGCATGGTGTCGTCGCTGGCGAAGGCTGCGTCTTTATCGGCAAATACATACATGATCCCGCCGCGAGCGCGCACTTCTTCCACGTTAGACTTGAGCTTTTCAAGCAGTTCATTGTTGGGCGCTACCACAATCACGGGCATCTCTTCGTCAATCAGCGCTAACGGGCCGTGCTTTAGCTCGCCCGAAGCATAGGCCTCAGCGTGAATGTACGAGATTTCTTTAAGTTTCAATGCCCCTTCCATCGCTATGGGGTATTGATCACCACGACCTAAAAACAGGCTGTGATGTTTGTCGGCAAACTCTTCGGCTAAGTCTTCAATACCTTGAGTAATGGTCAAGGTCTCTTCCAACTTAGCGGGTAGTGAATGCAGAGCGTCGACGATGGCTTTGTGGTCGGTATCACTCATGTTGTTGTGCTTGCCCAAAGCAAGGGTTAACATCAAGAAAGCAGTAAGCTGAGTAGTAAAGGCTTTGGTCGATGCCACACCAATCTCCGCTCCGGCTTTGGTCATAAAGGCCAAGTCTGATTCACGCACCAATGAAGAGCCGGGCACGTTACAGATAGTCAGGCTCGACATATAACCGAGCTCTTTCGCCAATCGTAATGCCGCTAGCGTATCTGCTGTTTCACCCGATTGAGAAATAGTGACGAGTAAGCTGTTCGGATATACCACCGACTTGCGGTATCTAAATTCAGAGGCAATTTCTACGTTACACGCAACACCTGCGTATTGTTCTAGCCAGTAGCGCGCAGTCATACCGGCGTGATAACTGGTGCCACAGGCAATAATTTGTACGTGCTGCACGTTGGAGAAAATTGCTTCAGCACCTTCACCAAAGACATTTGGCAGCAGGCCACTTTCATCAACCCGTTGATGCAAGGCATTGCGAACAACGGTAGGTTGCTCGTAAATTTCTTTTAGCATGTAATGGCGATAACCGCCTTTATCACCTGCATCGTGCTCAATGTTCGACTCAATCACGTCGCGGTCAACGGCGTTACCTTCACTATCGAAAATACGCACTTCTCGGCGGGTAATTTCCGCCACATCACCTTCTTCTAAAAAGATAAAGCGGCGAGTCACAGGTAGTAACGCCATTTGGTCTGAAGCAATGAAGTTTTCACCCAAACCCAAACCAATGACCAAGGGGCTGCCTGAACGCGCTACAACGACTCGTGATGGGTCATTGGTGTCCATGACCACAGTGCCATACGCACCGTGAAATTGCTTAACAGCACTTTGTACTGCACTGAGCAGTGAATCGCACTTTTGGCGTTCTGCGTGAACAAGGTGGGCAATGGTTTCGGTGTCGGTATCACTGGTAAAGTCATACCCTTGAGCAGATAGTTGTGCGCGCAGAGCTTGATAGTTTTCAATAATACCATTGTGTACAACGGCAATATTGTCGCTCGATACATGGGGGTGAGCATTGTATTCTGTTACGCCACCGTGAGTTGCCCAACGCGTGTGTGCAATACCTGTTGCGCCCAAAGCTTCACCTTCGGCGACGGCATCAGCGAGTGCTTGCACTTTACCTGTACGGCGAATACGCGTTAAGGTGCCATCGCTTTGTAACAAGGCCACACCGGCTGAATCATAACCGCGATATTCTAAGCGCTTTAAGCCTTCTAATAGTATTTCTACAACATTGCGCTCTGCAACGGCACCGACTATTCCACACATGGGCTAATCTCCATTGGGAGTGGCGAGTAAAACCTCGACTCCGTGTTCTTCAATTCGTTTGATGGTGTCTTGCGGCATGCCCTCATCAGTGACTAACACTGAAATGGCTGACCACATTAATTCTAAGTTTGGCATGCGATACGACAGCTTATGTGATTCTGCCATCACCACCACTTTCTCTGCTACCTGCGCCATGGTTTGGCTCAGAGAGGTCAATTCATTGTAGGTGGTTGTACCGCGCTCAATATCGAGGCCTGCTGCGCCTAAAAAGGCAATATCGAAACTGTAGGCCGCTAATAAGGTTTCAGCCATTTTGCCCTGAAATGATTGGGATTGAGCATCCCATGTACCGCCTGTCATCAGGACCGTTGGCTCATTGGCAAAACTCGTTAGCTGATTGGCAACGGGGAGCGAATTGGTCATAACAACAAGATCTGACGGAATGGCTAAGTGAGGCACTAAGCAGGCAGTTGTGCTACCGCTATCAATGATAACCCGTTGATTGTTTTCCAGCAGTGTTGCCGCGCGCACGCCAATACGTTGCTTATTCGATGTTACCAAAACGGGCGCTTCGGGCGACGCTTTAGGTAAGGGCGCTGCACCACCAAATTGCCTGAGCAGCTTGCCTTCGTCGGCAAGCATGGCTAAATCTTTGCGAATGGTCACTTCAGACGTGGCAAACCGTGACGCAAGATCATCCACCTGCACATGCCCGTGAGTATTCACCCACTGGACAATGGCATTGCGGCGTTCTTGCGTATTACGTTTCTGCATGGTTGAAACACATAAAATTTCGAGATGAAAGAATTCTACACAACTTCTTTCATTTCGCAATGCATTAGTTAAACACTAACACTTTGCCAGCTTCCGCAGCTTTTTCCGCGAGCTCTATCACCTTGATCACATTCACCACACTTTGTCCGTCGGCAGGTAGCGGAGTGCCGGCTTGAATAGCGTTGGCGAGTTGTGTGTAAAACGCCGTGTAAGCGCCCCGCTCTGTGGTCACGGTTTCAGCACTTTCTGCGGTGTATAGCATGCCGTGTTCAGCGTCTTGAGTTATACCAAATGCAGGCTCATGAATAGAAAGCCCACTAATTAACTGCGCTTCTTGGGGGTCGAGATAATACTTGCGGTAACTACCTTCATCACCTTGCAGGTCATAACGCAAGGTTGGCCCAGCCTGGAAGGGTGTGCTACCAAGCTGCACTAATTTATCTGCGTACACTAAGGTAATGTCGAATAAGTCTGTTGACTCTCCGTTATCTCGCAATTGAGTTACCGTGCCACCCACGTGCTCTGGCGGGCCGAACAATTGTAACGCTTGGTCAATTAAATGGGGGCCTAAATCCCAGAAGATACCGCTACCCGGCCCGGCAAGTTCACGCCATCTCGCACGCGGATGGGGGCGAAAACGGTCAAACCGGCTCACCAATCGCTTCACTTTACCGATGCGCTCATTGTTGATTAACTGCTGAAGAGTCAGGAAATCACCGTCGAATCGACGGTTGTGATACACACACAGTTGTCTATTTTGCTCCGCGGCCAAATCCACCAAGCGTTGTGCTTCTTCGGCGCTTAATGTGAAAGGTTTTTCTACCAACACATGACTATTAGCCAACAACGCTTGCTCTGTTTGTTCTACGTGTAAGTGATTCGGCGTAGTGATCACTACAAGGTCAAAGCTCGCTTCTGCCAGCGCCTCGTTTAGTGAAGACCAAACCGGCACATCACTCAATCGTGCCTTTACCTGATCAGGTTTGGAAGACACAACTCCAGTCACACAAAATTCAGGAAGCTCAGAAAGAAAAGGAAGATGAAAGGTCTTGGCTGAAAAGCCAAAACCAACAAGGAGGGTGTTAATCATCACAAACCTCTGTAAAAGCGGGCAGGGCCAGCCTGCCACATCATTATTTTTTAGTTGGGCGTGCCCAGCCTGCAATATTGCGCTGTTTGCCACGAGCAATGGCGAGTTCGTTGTCGCCCACCGCTTTGGTCACGGTTGAACCCGCCCCGATTGTTGCGCCATCACCAATTTCCACTGGTGCCACCAAGGATGAGTTTGAGCCAATAAAAGCATTCGCGCCAATTTTGGTTTTCGACTTATTCACGCCGTCATAATTACACGTAATGGTGCCGGCACCAATATTGGTATTTTCACCCACTTCGGCGTCGCCAAGATAAGTGAAATGATTGGCTTTTGCGCCTTTGCCCAATACGGCTTTTTTCATTTCCACAAAGTTACCCACTTTGGAGCCAGCTTCCATCACTGCACCGGGGCGAAGTCGAGCAAATGGCCCGATCGTGCACTGCTCGGCAACAGTGGCATCTTCGATAATACTGTTGGCTTCAATGGCAACATAATCGGCAATATGGCAGTTTTTCAAAATGCAGTTGGGGCCAACTTTTACACCGTCGCCCAATGTCACCTTGCCTTCGATGACCACGTTCACATCAATAGTAACGTCTTGGCCAGTAGTAAGTTCACCGCGAATATCTAAACGCGCGGGGTCTGCCAGCGTTGCACCGTTCATCATTACGTCGTGAGCTTGCCATGCTTGGAATGCACGTTCAATACGAGCGAGTTGAGCGCGGTTATTCACGCCTTCCACTTCTACCGCTTCGTCAGGATGGGCTGCGCGAATTTGCTTGCCTTCATTGGCAGCCATGGCAATTACGTCGGTGAGGTAATACTCGCCTTGAGCGTTGTTGTTACTTAACTGCCCCAACCAACGCTTAAGATCAGCGCCATTCATCACCATCATGCCGGTGTTGATTTCTTTGATTTCTCGCTGGGCGTCGGTGGCATCTTTGTGCTCAACAATCGCCACAATATTATCGCCTTCGCGGATAATACGCCCCATGCCAGTAGCATCGTCTAGTTCTACTGTTAACAAGGCTAAATCACATTCTGCTTTGGCGGCGAGGAGGCGTTTCAACGTAGATGGCTTAATTAGCGGGGCATCACCCACTAAGATCATCACGTCTTCATTATCATTAATATGCGTGACCGCTTGTTGCACCGCATGGCCTGTACCTAACTGTTCAGCTTGTAAACACCAATTAAGTGACTGCCCAGTAACATTAGCTTGAAGCTGCTCACCGCCATGACCGTAAACTAGATGTACCGCAGTGGCATCAATCGATTCAGCAGCGTTGATAATGCGCTGTACCATGGGGGTACCAGCGACTTTATGCAGTACTTTTGGCAACGCCGATTTCATTCGCGTACCTTTACCGGCCGCAAGAACGACAACAGAAAATGACATGCTCATTCCTTGTTAACTTTTTATTCTGCTAAACAGTGTAACCAAGCCAAGATAACAAGTCAGTGTTTTGGTGTTAAATCTGTCTGGAGAGGTTATAAAAGAGTGAATATTTGTAAAATCGATGAATGGAGTTGTTTATATATTGTCCCATAAAGGCGCTTCACTCTATAATACACCGTAATGGACACCTAACCTGACACGGAGCCTTTTCGTCAGTGAATACTTTTCGCATCCTGCATCGAAGCATACTCGTACTCTTCGCTGTAGTCGTTATTGCAATTATTACCTTGGTACATGTGAGTATCGCCAAAATAGTTGCAGAGCAAAGCCGCGCACAGCAACAATCAATGTCTCCTGCGTTTTCACTGATCACATCGCAAATACTAAAGCCGCTACACGTGTCAGAAGCGTTAGGCCGGTCTCAAGAAATACAAACACTGATGGCCGAATACCCTACCGACCAAGATAAGATATTTGCCACACTCACACGACTCGCCCAAGAGTTTGATTTGTCGTTTTTCATTGCCAGTGAACAAGCGCGTATGCAGTATTACTCGGATGGCACCCAAAACCCGCTGATCGAAGGCGAGGTGTCGTGGTATTTTAAATACAAGGCAAGGCCTGAAGATAAAGTCGCCGACATTGGCAAGTGGGAAGACACGCACTTTTATATTGATATAAAAATTTACGATGACAACGGAAAGTTCTTAGGTTTCTTTGGCATTGGAAAAAGCCTTCAAAGCTTTATTTCTATTTTCGACACCTACAAACGGCAATATGGCTACGACTTTTTGTTTGTCGATCACACTGGCGATATTATGTTGTCGTCTGACCCCCTGCTAAACGCCTCCCAATCTCAATTTACCAATATGAGTGAATTAGCGTGGTTTGCAAGCTTGCCGAACGATGTACAAGACAACAAAGCGCTCAATAACCGATTGGTCACTATCGATAGAAAAGACTACTTGATCGCAGAGGTGCAATTAAACCAATTCGATTGGACCATGTATTTACTCAGCCCACTAGACAAAAGGCAAACCGAAATATCACAAGGCTTTATTTTTAGCGTTGTTACCATTTTAGTGATTATCTTTTCGTTGTTCTTGCTGGTTTATAACTTGCTGTTTTATTTCCGTCGCGACATGCAACCAGAGCTTGTGGTGCCTGTGGATGATCGCCTTCCTGATCGCACCGCCTTGCAAAGCCGCTATCAAGACCTTTCTCAGCAGGTGCCAGCCATGAGTATTATCTTGGTCGATATCGATAAATTCACCGAAATCAATGACAGGTTTGGCCGTAATGCGGGTGATATTGTTATCGAAAGAGTGGTGAATGCGATAAACGAAACCAAAAACGATGCTGACTTACTTGGGCGTTGGAGCAGCCAAGAATTCATCTTATTAATGCCAAATCGCGGGCCGCATGACGCGCAAGAATTTGCCCAACAATTGCGCTATATCGTGGCAACGTTACCGCCAATACATGAGTACCCCGATTTGCAGGTCACGGCATCTTTTGGTGTCACTTTTACCGCCAGCCCTCGTACACTCGCCGAGATGACCGCATGCGCCGAAGATGCCCTCTATGAGGCTCGCCGAGGAGGGGGCAACCTCGTTCGCATGCAATTAATGAATTAGCAAAAGCTGTGTAGTGCTGCGGAAACTCCAGCTACTTGAATGTTGCTCCTTCCAAGGTCAATAAACTGGCCTTGCGCGCTAGCCCTCCGGCATAGCCAGTTAAGGTACCGTTTTTGCCTATGACTCGATGGCAGGGCACAATAATCGCTATCGGGTTTCGGCCATTTGCCATTCCCACTGCCCGCACCGACTTAGGGTTGCCAATTCGGTGCGCAATATCACCATAGGAACACGTATTCCCATATTCTATCTCACACAACGCTTGCCAAACCGTTTTTTGAAAATCGGTGCCTTGTGCGTTTAACGGCACATTGAAGTGGGTACGCGTGCCGGAAAAATACTCATTTAACTGTGTTGACGCCAACGCGGTAATGTCGTTGCCCTGCTCCATCTGACACTCAGTTTCAGTCGCATCAAAAAGCACTTGGGTAACACCCACATCGTCAGCGCGAACAGTCAGCTTTCCCATCGGCGTTTGTGTGGTTTGCTGAAAAAACATAGTAGCCTCTACGAGTTAGATTGTTGTGTAGCCAACTGCCACAACTGAAAAGTCAGGTAACTCCGCCACGGAGCAGCGTTCTCTTCATTCACTTGATATTGCGCCGCCATTTTACGCACAATCAAATCGCCAGCCAAATAACAGTCTGGCTCACTGCGCCCTCGCAACATCAAATAGTTTACCGTCCACGGACCTACACCTTTAATTGCGAGCAAAGCCTGCTCATCAATAGCAACATGATGTTCTTCGCACTGGTAGCAATAGCGCGCAAATTGCCGCAATGCCTCTTTTCTTGCCTGCGGCATTTTTAACACAGTAAGTGCGTTGTCCATAAGCTGTGAAGGAGCGGGAAACACAGGGCCGAAAGAGGTGGTTTCACCCACCTCTACTACCAAGCGACGTAGCAGGTTTATAGCAACTGTTACACTCACTTGTTGACCCACAATGGCCCGACATCCCGCTTCAAACTCACTCCATGCGCCAGGTAAACGCAGCCCCTTGTCAATGGTTTCTGAGTTAATCCCCGCGCTGACCAATGCCTCTTCTATCAACTGTGGGTCGGCATTTACATCCAATACTCGCGCTACATTATCGAACACGGTGCGGGTGTAAGCCACATTGTCGATAGTAATAGAAACCCTAAATTGCTGATGTTGTTGATCATGTGTCGCCACCACCACACCAGAATATTGTGGCGAATGAAACACACGCTTATAGCCATGCGCCGTTACCTCTTCCACTTCGGGAATAGCGCGTTTTGCCAAAAACTGCCAAACGTGCTGCCAATTGTAGGGCGTGCGATAACGCAAAGGTAAATCAATTGACGAACTCAACGGCTTGTTACCAACAGACTTACGCAGCGCACTGGGCGACAACGCAAAATATTTCGCCATATTGGCCTGTAAACGTCGCGCCGACTGAAACCCAGCGGCAATCGCGACATCAGTTACACTGAGTGATGATGATTGCAAAAGCGATTTGGCAAACAACAATTGCTGGTAAATACGAAATTGAGACGGCGAAACCCCAATACGCTGTTCAAAAAGCTTGTGAAGATAGCGAGTACTGATCCCCAGCTTCTCGGCAATGTGCTCCACACTTAACGCGTGTTCGGTCGTCAGTAGCCCAACAGCCCGTCGAAAACTGGTATCGGCCCCCATCCAAGCAGAAGAACCGGGCGCACTGTCGGGGCGACAACGCAAACACGGTCGAAACCCCGCTTGAATAGCTTGTGAGGCTTGCTCGTAATAATCCACATTCTCTTCTTTGGGTAATCGCGCTGGGCAAACAGGGCGACAGAATATTCCCGTGCTCTTAACCGCAACAAAAAAGCGCCCATCAAATCGCGCGTCGCGGCTCATACGTGCTTGAGAATAAATATGTCGTTGATGATGACTTAACATGGTCACACCTATAAAAGAATACCTACACAGAGTACGTGATTTTTTTTATTGTGTGCGACGTTTTCGGCACTCACCTCAAGATTTATTGGTCACAACCATTGCAGTTGATCATCACTATCGGCATACGCATAATAGCACCTGATTTTCTGACACATGAATACGGCAACATAACAGCCATAACGACAATAACGACAGGAGTGCTGTTTGCGCTATTTCACCCGCAAGGCCAATTACCACCGTATAACGATGTGGATAATATGTGCCTTTACTTTAATTGCAGCACATGTCACACGAGCCAGCGAACCTGCGTGGCTAAAAGACTACGCCGCCCATGTGCAGCAACAAGCCAAAAAATATCGCATTCCTGGTTACGCATTTGTGATGTACGAGCAAGGCAAGTCACCTCAGGTTTATGTGTATGGTAAAACGCATTCGGGTGGAGAGAATATTCGGCCCGATACGGTTTTCCGCTTAGCCTCCGTGTCGAAAACCTTTACGTCTGTATTAATGGCCAAGCTCGTCGCCCAGCATCAACTCAATTGGACCACTCCTGTCAACGACATGATCGACGATGTGCACTTTGCGGGGCAAGGAATGGATGAGCTACGCCTGTCGCATATTGTGGGGCAGTCCAGCGGTTTTATGCCAAATGCCTACGACAACCTTATTGAAGCCGATTATTCGTTGCGGCGTGTGCTAAAACAATTATCGGTGTTACAGCCCTTGTGTCAGCCGGGCGAGTGCTACACCTATCAGAATGCTTTGTTTGGCGTGATCCAAGATTATTTTGTGTCGCAAAATACGTCTTACCAGCGCCAGCTTCAAGAGCAAATTATTACCCCCCTTGGCATGCCAACTGCCAGCTCAGGCAAAGGCGGATTGCTCGCGTCTGAGCATTGGGCTAGGCCTCACATTGCTCTGGCTGCGAACCGTTGGAAAAAGGGCAAAATAGAAAGTAACTACTACCGTTTTACGCCCGCGGCGGGAGTAAACGCCAGTATTGAAGACATGACTATATGGTTACAAGCGTTGCTGGGTGAATTTCCTACCGTTATACCACCAGCTCTGATAAACGACGTTACTACACCACGTGTCAAAACCAGCCGAGAAGTGTACCGCAGAGGATGGAGAGAGAGTTTGCGCGATGCTCATTATGGATTGGGTTGGCGCATTTATGATTTCGACGGACACATTATCAATTATCACGGTGGCTGGGTGAAAGGCTACCGAGCTGACGTGGCCTTTGTGCCTGAACTCGGCGTAGGGTATGTAATGTTAATGAATGCCGAGTCTAATATGATCAATACCACTACGGCAGAATTCTGGCGTCGCTATTTCGCCAATCGCGACGCGAACTAACCCCTAAAGCAAAACAGGCTGGGTATTCCCAGCCTGTTTTATGATTATGAACGCGTTTTCAAGTAGGTGTAGCCACTTAAACAAGCTTCATAGAAGTCG
Organism: Alteromonas sp. ABE4_545; assembly: GCF_056161325.1. Lineage (NCBI taxonomy): Bacteria > Pseudomonadati > Pseudomonadota > Gammaproteobacteria > Alteromonadales > Alteromonadaceae > Alteromonas > Alteromonas sp. ABE4_545. Next base: position 164,512 of record NZ_JBSWYY010000003.1, on the reverse strand, counting down.
GTCCATTTTACCCCTTCACGAGGTTTAATTTTTCCAGCAGCTATTTGCTTGTCGATCAGGCGTTTTACGTCAGAAGCCATGGCGCGCGGGTTGTATTGCATGATAGACAATACGTCTTCCACAGACGAACCTTTCACCACTTCTTCAATGTAGAAGTCTTCTGGATCATCGTCATAGCTAAAAATATGCACTTCGTTTAAACGACCAAACAAATTGTGCATGTCACCCATCACGTCTTGGTATGCACCAGTCAAGAACAAGCCAATGTGATACGGCTCGTTAGGACGCAGCTTGTGCATAGGCAATATGTCTGAAATTTCACGCCCGATAGTGAATTGGTCAATTTTGCCATCGCTGTCACAGGTAATATCAACCAATGAACAGTTAACGTCAGGGCGCTCATTCATGCGTGTTAATGGTACCACAGGCAATAATTGATCAATGGCCCACGTATCTGCCGCCGACTGGAACACAGAGAAGTTACACAAATACTGCGAAGACAAACTGTAGTCTAGTTCTTGTAGCTCATCGGGCACATAATCAGCATGCTTATAGTAAGCGTGTAAACGCTCCATAATGCGCCAATAGAAGGTTTCGATTTTTGCTAACTCTTCTAAGCTTAAAACACGCAATTTAAACGCGTCGAGAGCCTGCTCTTTGTACTGCGATGCGTCGTTATACAGCTCTTGCATGTTAGCGTGTTGGTCGAAAGTGCTGGCCATTTCACGCATGTTTTTCACAAAGAAATGTTCGCCTTCTACTTCTGACGTATCCACTTCTGCGCTATTTGAACGAATTTCACCGACAATTTCGGTCACAACACAACTGTGATGTGCAGTAATTGCACGGCCACTTTCACTCACTAAGTTAGGGTGCGGCACACCTTCTAGGTCGCATACTTCTTTCATGCCATACACGATGTCAGCAACGTACTCTTGAATGTTGTAGTTGCGCGAAGAGTCATTGGTTGATGCGCTGCCGTCGTAGTCGATACCCAGGCCACCGCCTACGTCTACGTAATCCAATGCAAAGCCCATTTTATGCAATTCAGCATAAATGCGTGCACCTTCAGAGATGGCTTCTTTTACCGAGCGAATATCGGTTAGCTGGCTACCAATGTGGAAGTGAAGCAATTTGAGGCAATGAGACATACCTTCCGCTTCTAAGAAACGGGCAGTTTTAATAATTTCGCTGGTAGTTAAGCCAAATTTAGCGCGCTCACCGCCTGAACTTTCCCACTTGCCACGGCCCTTCACGGTCATTTTCGCACGCACGCCAATAATAGGCTCTATCTCTAGCTCCTTGGCGATTTTAACCAACAGCAGTAGCTCAGAGTACTTCTCAACCACTACCACCATTCGACGACCAAGCTTTCGGCCTAACAAGGCCAAACGCATAAACTCTTCGTCTTTATAACCGTTCAATACCGTTAATGAGTTTTCATTGGTGTTGAGTGCAAGTACGGTAATAAGCTCGGCTTTTGAGCCAGCTTCTAAACCGTAGTTATAATCACCGCCCGCGTCGACGATTTCTTCCACTACTTCGCGCATCTGGTTTACTTTAACCGGATAAACACCATTGTATTGGCCCCGATATTCGGCTTCGCTAATGGTGCTGTTGAACGTCTCGTTCAATAACGCAACCTGTGAACGCAACACATCGTGAAAACGCACAACAACTGGAAATTGCACGCCTTCTTGTTTGATTTCATCGATAACCGATTTAAAGTCAATCTTAATAGAAGGATCGGAAGGCACCGGTGTAATATGCACGTTGCCGTTCTCACCAATTTGAAAATAGCCACCACCCCAACGAGATACACCGTAGAGCTTTTCCGCCTCTTCAATTGTCCAGTCTGCAGGAAGTCCTGTCATTTCTAACCTTATTAAATAAAAACACCGGTGCCATTACGTAACCGGTGGTTAAAAATATGATGAATTTTGCGCGTATTATAGCCACCTTTTTTGCCTTGGCTATTCGTTTTTGCTCTTTGCATAAAAATTTATTTTACGCCTTATTCAATAAGCTTTTGCGAGCGATTCACCGAGAAACTTTTCATCTTTTTCGCATTTTTACATACGGTGTTAGAGTCTAGATCAAAATGACCGGATACCCCACCCATTTCCACCGCACATAACTGTGACTCAACCTTACCGCAAATCTGCCGATAAATTAACCAATACACTGTACCGCTAATTTTCGGTGTGGTAGTTTGTTTACGACAGCAAGGAGCAATCATAATGACAACAATAACAGGTGAATTTTCTGTAGAACTCACTCCTCAACAAGACGGCGTTAATACAGGCAGGATGCTAATTCAAAAGTCATTCAAAGGCGATTTAGAAGGGATTAGCGAAGGGCAGATGTTGAGTATTCGCACTGACACGCCCGGTTCGGCAGGGTACGTTGCCATAGAAACCTTTACAGGCACTTTATTTGGCAAAGCCGGTACGTTTTCCTTACAACACATGGGCGTAATGAACCGAGGTGAACAATCGCTAACTATCGTGATCGTGCCTGACTCAGGCTCAGACAACTTAGAAGGTATTCAGGGTAACATGCACATAGACATGGCGGAGGGTAAACATCTGTATACGCTCACCTATTCGTTACCTGACAACGCCTAGTTATCGCGTTTACGTCAGTTTTACCCGCAAAAGGTTTGTCACTCCAAAGCGGACGCGATAGGCTCGCAGTACCTAGACTTAAATCCAATCGCTATGAAGTATTTTCATGTTGTGAGTGTCTGCTGTGCGCTCTTTTCTCTTTCCGCTAATGCAGCTACTGAATTTCCAAAAGACGGCGTTGATCTAAACCGCTATCGCGCCGATGTAAAAACGCTGGCCAGCGACGCTTTTGAAGGCCGCGCTCCACTCTCTCAAGGAGAGAAAAAAACCATCGCCTATTTGGTGGACGCCTTTAAGCGTATGGGCCTGAAACCCGCGTTTGGCGATTGTTACACTCAACCGGTTCCACTCGCAAAGATCACCGCCGACCAAAATATGGTACTGCGTTTTGGTGATTTAACTTTGCAAAATGGCAGCGAGTTTACTGCGCGCACACAACAAATTGCCGACACTGTATCACTAACCAATAATGACGTAGTGTTTGTTGGCTTTGGTGTCAATGCGCCAGAATATCAGTGGAATGACTATGCCAATGTTGATGTAAAAGGCAAAACAGTCATTATGCTTGTGAATGACCCAGGGTTTAGCTCTCAGCAAGCCGACTTCTTTAAAGGCAACGCCATGACTTACTACGGCCGTTGGACTTATAAGTACGAAGAAGCTGCACGACAAGGCGCAAAGGCTGTGTTTATCGTGCACGAAACCATGCCTGCGGGCTATGGCTGGGGCGTGGTACAAAACTCTAATACCAATACTAAGTTCACGTTAGTTGACGACAATGACAACTTAGGTCAAGTTGGCGTAATGGGTTGGCTGAGCCTTCGCGCGGCCGAAAAACTGTTCGCCGAAGCGGGGTTGGATTACCGTGAGTTGAAAAACCGTGCCGCTAAGCCGGGGTTTACACCTGTGGCGCTCAATACTCCTGCGAACCTGGTGATGCACAACACAATTGAACGTGCCGAATCACAGAATGTTGCGGCTATTTTGCCCGGCACCTCGGCAAAAGATGAATGGGTAGCGCTACATGCTCACTGGGACCACCTTGGAAAAGCCATCGAAAATGGCAAAGAAGTGATCTACAACGGTGCGGTGGATAACGCCTCAGGTGTGGCTGGTGTACTTAACCTAGCCCAGGCCTTTAAAGCCATTAGCGACAAAACCCCGCTTAAACGCACTTTGATGTTTGGTGCATTTACGGCTGAAGAAACGGGACTAATTGGTGCCCAACACTTCGCAGAAAACACGCCAATACCCAAATCAAAAATGGTCGCATTTTTAAATATCGACGGCATGAATGTAAACAAAGCCGTCGATTATATTCTGCAATACGGGGAAGGGGTTTCAACTCTAGAAACCTATTTAGCTGATGCAGCAAAAGCCCAAGGCCGTGTTGTTAAACCCGACCCTCGCCCACAAAATGGCTTGTTCTTCCGTTCTGATCATTTTGCGGTAGCCCGCGAAGGTGTGCCATCGTTGTTATTTATGAGCTTGGGAGATACAGACCCAACGTTTATCAGCCAAAAATACCACAAGGCCGCTGACGACTATTACCCATCGTGGGAGCTGGAAGGGGTGGAACAAGACCTTTCACTCATTGGGCAAATTATGTTGTCGCTGGGTAATAACGGAGATTGGCCAACTTGGATAGAAGATTCTGAGTTTAAGGCTAAACGCGCTCAGCAGCGCCCCGAGTAAGGCCCACTTACCATTAAAGCCCTTAACTAAGGGCTTTAATCACTTTTTTGGCTAATCGCGTGTAGGTATTGTCTGAAAAACGATTTGAGCCAATAAAATGCACCACAGTTGCGCCAGCACAGTCTTCATTAACTGTTGGGAAATTGTAATTCTGATACGTTGGCCAAGGTAACATTACCGCATTGGGCGTTTTTGATATCAGGCTTAACGTGGTGGTTTGTTCACTGCCCCAACGACGCCATTCAGGCCCTACGTGCTCTTCTAAAGCTAAAGACAATGTTCGTATTTCATCGACAGTCGCAAACTGTTTAGGGTAACCGGCAAAGCCAGCACAGCCACGCAGATATGGGAAGCTACCATCGAAAAAGGGCACTTTGTGAAAGGACTGTTCAGCCAAAGGTTGCACGTGCGTTGGCTGCCATTGAGCACATAGGTCTCTCATATACTCTACATCTACCCCAACCGACCACTTATCACTGCCGATTACAAACCCAATATTGTGCTTAACACAATGGTTAACATAAATGGCCGGAGACAATGTGATCGTGTCGCTGTCTAGTTGGATAACATACGCGTTTTCAGCCAACGCTTGTGCGCGATATAAGCGCTTCCACGAAATATAGTCAGGGCTATCGTAGGTATTAACATCGGCTGCGTTGAAAAACGTGATATGAGGAATATGGTGCTTTATCAACGCTAAATCAGCATCGTTTAACGAGCCGTCATTAATCGCTTCAATACTGCCATAGCCTAAGTTGGCCATAAATGATTTGGCCGCCAGCAAATACATATCAACACTGCTGTGACCTACCATGGAGACCACTTTGACACTGTCATCGTAACGGTAGCTAACAGGTGCAGTCGCTCTCACCTGAGCCGCAGTTTTCTCAAACCTCGATTTATTCCATTTGTGTTTAAGTCGATTTAGGATACTCATAGAAAACTCAGTCTATTAAATTAAACGGCATGCCTTACAAATGCGAAAGACTTCCTCAGGATAAACCCGGTAGAGGAAAGATGTGCGAAACTGTTTGAACACCACAATAGCAAACACAAAAGACAACACACCATAAATCACCACGCCCACACCAACACACAAGAACAAACGTACCATGGCATGCTCGGCAATAAGTAATTGCTGCAAGTAAATAACACTTTCATACATTAGTAACGCTGGTACTAAAATCATTAACAGCAATAAAATAACGCGGAACACGGAAAGGGCGAACAGACGATTTGCCATGAGCAACATAAAGGCAAAAGCAATCCCCCCTACAACTGCTCGCATCTGTGAAAATTGCACTACATCCACAGGCACCAGCATAAGAAATGCGGCTATTAATAACGCCAAAGCGAATAAGTCATTAACAATGCCAAAACGCGTATGACCAAAGCTGTCATACCCGATAAACAACAAGGGTTGGGTGACAAACGGCAACATTAAAAACCCGAGAATACCAATAAATGGCGCAACACCCATCCATTTTTCGCCGAGTACGATGAAGGTAAAATCATCCGCAACGGCCATTAACCCTAAGGCACAAGGAAAAGTGACAAACCACGAGAAAAACAACAATTGATAGAGCTTTTCCATAAAGTGAGTTCTGTCACTTTTCAATGACACCAAACCCGCAACAGATGGCCCTAGCGCTGGCCCCATAAGTTCAGATTGCGGCATCAGGGCAAAATCTCGGGCCACTTTAAACTGACCGGTCGCAGTATCACCGTATTGCTTACCAACCAAAAGAACGTCTATTTGCGCACGTGAAAAAGACACGATATTTCGCAAAAATATTTGCGCTGAAAACCGGAACATTTCCGATTCAAAGTGAAAGCGTAATTTTGGTCTAAACGGGCAAACCACATAACTCAATACTGTTGATGAAATAGCTTGTACCGCTTGCCCAATAGCCAACGCGTAGTAATTTTGAAAATAATACGCTGAGGTAATTGTGGCGATAAACGCTACCACTTTTGCGCCAATTTTTATTTGGTTTTCAATTTTAAAATTCACCGCTTTTTGGTAAGAAACCATACCAATATTGGTAAACATTTCGGCAATTTTCACTACCGTCAAAATACGAATAACCGTACTGACTTCCGGGCTTTGTAGAAAATCAGCAATAAAGGGCGCGCAGGTGAGTAGCAAAAGGGCGGCAAGGCTTCTAAACAGGATATTGAGCGTCCAAGCTGAATGGTAGGTATCATCACTTGGGTTTTCGGTGAACAAGAGGTAGCGATTCACTCCCATATTGGTCATTACGTCGAATAAGCCAATCACCATCAAGGCTATTGCGATCAAACCAAAATCTTCAGGCATGAGTAATCTAACCAGTATTAGTGTACTCACGACACCAAGACTTCTCACAATTAAATTACCTATCACGTTCCATTTATAGGAATGAATTATTTTCTTTTTTAGATCCATTAACTTTGTGAGGCCGAATAACCACTGCCACGTTGCTACCACTCGTATGTACTGGCTAGACTAACGGTAAATGCCACGATAAGGAAGTATGATTTCACTGGCGTCGTACTCGCTGATTTACTCGTGCTCTGCCCACGCATCCCAATATGGCGGGCTACCATAATAATCACTGATAAAATCAAGAAACGACCGCACTTTATTGGTCATGTAATGCCTGTGTGCGTACACGGCGTAAAGCCCCAGAGGCTCTGGCTCATAATCCATCAACAGCGGCTTAAGCAAGCCCTGTCTAATGGCATCTCCAACAATAAAAGTGGGTTTAAGTGCAATACCTAAGCCCGCAATAGCGGCCTTAGCCAGTACATCACCATTGTTACTTTCAAACCCAGACACCGCCTGCTTTGCCTGTACTTTTGCCCACTCAGCGCCATACAATTGCGTTTCAAATTCCGAGTAGCTGTAACGCAAAATGTGATGGGTAGCCAACGCTTCACGCGTTTTCGGCTCGCCATACTTATCAAGATAAGCTTGGGAAGCACAAAAAACCATGCGAATAGGAGCAATATGCTTGGCAATTAACGATGAGCTTTTTAGCCTGCCAATTCGCAAAGCAATATCAAACCCCTCATCGACAATATCGACTTTGCGATCATTTAACTGCAAATCGATGCCTACTAGCGGGTAGCGCTCTCTATAATCACACAGCAATGGGGTAATGTGCTGAATAGCAAAAGACACCGGTGCACTAATTCGCAGTAACCCTTGAGATGTACCCTGTAAATTGCTCACCTGCGAATCCATGGCTGCCACCGCGTCGAGCACATGCAAAGCTTGCTGAAAATAATTTTGCCCTGCTTCAGTTAAGCTCACTTTTCGAGTTGTTCTGTTTAACAACCGCACACATAAACGCGCTTCGAGTTGAGCAATATACTTACTCACCAACTGAGGAGACACATTCAGTTTGTCTGCAGCACGAGTAAAACTCCCCGTTTCTGCCACTGCAACAAACGCTTGCATGGTATCTAGCTTATCCATCATCCAACCATTATCAACATTTCATTGTTAATTAAACAACAACTAGCTCATTTATCAACAAAATAACACACAGTAAAGTATCACCATCGTTGAGGAAAACCTCAAAACCCAATATCCAGATTAATGACTTAAGGTGACACTGATGAACAACACAATTTTGACCCGTATTTTTGCGACCCAACAATCTATCGCCAGCACAGTACTTCGCATTCCGGTTGGCCTCACGCTCGCCGCTCACGGCTCTCAAAAACTATTTGCATGGTTTGGCGGTTATGGCTTGGAAGGCACAGGGCAGTGGATGGCAAGCATTGGCCTTGAACCAGGGTTTATCATGGCCTTGCTAGCTGGCAGCGCGGAATTTTTCGGTGGCCTAGCACTCGCTTTAGGGTTATTGACCCGCCCAGCAGCCATTGTAACCGCCTTCACCATGTTAGTGGCTATTTTCAGCGTACATATCAACAACGGTTTATTTATGAGCAACAACGGCTACGAATATGCGCTTACCTTATTTGTGGTCACCATCACCCTTGCCATCCAAGGCGCGGGGCGCTTCTCTATCGACAGTGTAATCAGCCGCCGCCTTCGCGCTGAGTAGTTAACCATCTTATAAATTGGAGTGAGGTAAGTAATAACTCACTCCTATTCAACAGGAGAACCACAATGTTAGTCGATGGCCAATGGCAAGAAAACTGGCAACCCGTACAAAGCAAAGACGCTGACGGTCGATTTATTCGTCAAACCTCAACGTTTAGGCACTGGATCACTGCCGACGGCAGTGCTGGACCAACGGGTAATGAGGGCTTTAAAGCTGAAGCTGGCCGTTATCATCTGTATGTTGCCTATATTTGCCCGTGGGCGTCGCGAACATTAATGGTAAGAGCGTTAAAAGGGCTAGAAGATTATATTAGTGTTTCTGTAGTAAACCCGAAGTTGAGTGATCAAGGGTGGCAATTTGGTGGGTATGAAGATGCCGATACAGACCCATTGCACCATGTATCCTATCTTCACGAGCTATACACAATGGCTGACCCAAAGGTCTATGGCAGAGCAACCGTGCCGGTGCTGTGGGACAAGCATACCAATACACTGGTGAACAATGAGTCAGCAGACATTATTCGTATGTTAAATTCTGCCTTTGATCATCTCACTGGCAATAACGTGAACCTGTACCCTACGGCATTGCAAAATGAAATAGATGCACTAAACACTAACATATACACACAACTCAACAATGGCGTTTACCAGGCTGGTTTCGCCAGTTCTCAAAAAGCGTATGAAGAGGCTTACCAGCATGTCTTTGCCATGCTGAACGCTTTGGAGTTGCGATTGAGAGATGGCCGTCAGTTTCTGTTTGGTGACACTCTCACAGAATCAGACATCCGATTATTTGTTACTTTAATTCGCTTTGATGCGGCGTACTACAGCCTGTTCAAATGCAATCAACAGCAAATTAAAGCCATGCCCTTTTTGCATGCCTATATGCATCGTATTTATGACATTCCCGGCATTGCCAATACGGTAAATATTGATCACATTAAAGCTGGCTATTACTCAATTAACGCCCTTAACCCTACAGGCATTATACCAATCGGGCCTGCGGAAATTTGAGGGCTAGCTGCGATAGAGGGTTTTAATGAGGTGGAAGCCAAACTTGGTTTTTATTGGCCCGTGAACTTTAAGGGTTTCCTTTTTAAACACCACATCGTCAAAGGCTTTCACCATCTGGCCACGGCGAAACTCACCGAGGTCGCCGCCGCGCTTACCCGAAGGGCAAATCGAGTGCTTTTTGGCAAGCGCGGCAAAATTCTTACCTTTCTTGAGTTGTTCAAGGATGGTTAGCGCTTCTTTCTCTGTTTTTACCAAAATATGCACCGCGGCCGCTTTGTTCATTGCAATTGTCTCTATAAATCACCAGCGTGCATTATACCTCGACAATCACAAATCCGCTCGCCCAGCTTCTTTTACCCAGTTATCATTTCACTCGCGATGCAAAATCACTCACACCTTGCTCAGTGCGTTTCACCGGTTTTATGGTACCGTCGTCATTAAAATACAGGTATTCTGCGGCGCTATGGCGTTGACGGCCACAAGTAGAATCTAACTCAAGCCAGCGATGATAGAAAACAAGCCATTGGCCTTTATACTCAACAATAGAATGATGGTTATTGCTGTTAGCCTCTTGCTCCATAAAGGCTCCTTGATAAGTCCAAGGCCCCTTAGGTGAACGACTGGTGTAGTAGGTTAATACCCGGTTATTTTCTGGCATGGTGAAATAGTAAAGGTCGTTGCGTTTAAATACCCAAGGCCCTTCCATTTTAGGCTCATAGCCCCCCATATCCATTTTCTCTAATTCGCCTTTCACACTGCGCATATCGTCGGCCATTTCAACCACGTGATAATCATGGCCTTTGGCGTGCACATACAAATATGCCTTGCCATCATCATCGATAAACATGCTTGGATCGTTGGCGTAAGGGTCGGTCCACAACGGCTTACCAATCACATCTTTAAACGGCCCAGTTGGCGAGTCACTTTCAGCAATACCAATGCCCATCCACTTAGTGCTTTTTTCTGGGTTCACCCTGTCTTTGTGGCCAGTACCCGCGGGGAAAACCAAATAATATTTACCGTTTTTATACGCCGCATCAGGCGCCCACGCGTAGTTATCAGCCCAAGTTAAGTCATCTACCGATAAGCTAGGCCCATGGTTGGTCCAATTCACAAGATCGGTAGATGAAAAGGTGTACCAATCTTTCATCCAGAAGTCTTCCTGACACTCAAGATCATGGGAGGTGTAAATATACATACGCCCATCTTTCCAAACGTGAGCAGAAGGGTCGGCAGTGCGTAGCTTGTCGCCTAATTCGAGAGGGTTTTGCGCCAGAAGAGAAAAAGACAGCGTAGATAAACAGAGTGCAGCAATTAGTTTTGTCATGTTGACAGGCTCTTGAGAAATCAAAGAATTAACGAAAAAGTAACAACATGAGTGAAAGGTAGCTACTACTACCTAAGATATTGATTGAAATGTTCAAATGAGAATAGTGAGAACAATACAGAGACCTCCCTCTATAGAAGGTGGCTTCTTACAAACTGACCCCGTGGGCTATGAATTTTCGGCTAGCGCCGGCGCTTCAGTGAGGCTTGGATTGGAGGCAGGAACAGATATTAGTTTCACCAGAGAAAAAGACGACTTTTAAGTGATCATAAAAATAACGAAAGACCACTTATAACAGTGCCTCCAAGGGAAATCACATGTAACCGTACACATGTTTACACTGTGTTTCATCTAGGTGTACACAACAGGTTTTGTCATTTACGATAATATCCTTAAGGAAATACTCGAAAGGAATGCCATGAGTAAAAAAAGTAAAGCAAGACGTGACGCGAAGAAAAAGAAGTTAAAGAACAAAAATCATAAAGTAGATAAAAATTTCTCCCCAACTCGGGTTAAATCAGATGGAGGTCCAGTCTTAACTAGCTTTGAAAATCCTCTATCTTCGTTGACTAGAGAACAACGAGAGTCTTTAATCGAAAAAATTTCTTCTGAGAGTAAAGTTAAGCTAAAAGAAGGAATCGATGACCTTAAGGAATTCCTTTGTGAGTACTGTCCGTTAACTACTTTATCAATTGTCTCTACTTATTCTTTAAGTCAGGGTATCAGTGACGATGGGGTTGTTAATAAAGAATCTCCCATTGGGGTTGAGCAATATCATGTGGAGCTACTACAAGCTTTAATTCTGACGATACCTAAAGATTCGTTAGGTACAAAAATGCCTACGAATAGAGATATTGAAGTTGTTTTTGAGCTAATTAAAGAAATTCAACAAAACTCAACTCACAGTAGATATAGAACAGCAGAACTCAATCAGTCTAATGAAGAAAAAGCAATATCTACTATTCAGGAGCTGCTAAGAGGACATACTCAAATAGTCCGTAATTGGGGTTTTAACTCTCAGATTAAAACAATAATTACGGAGCTCTACACATATTTTGATGTTGAAGTTAACAACATATTTGGTTTTACAGTCACAGACACTATAAAAGTATTCTCTCATTTAGTTAGTAGTGGTGAACAAAGATTAACTGAAAGATATGAATTTTTGAGTAGCGTTTATAGAACTCATGACAAGAAAAAACTAATAGATTTATATACTGACCATATAGGTCTCTCAGTGAATGACAAAGAAGAGCTGTTTGAGGATTTAGCTATTGATAAAACTCCCTTCAAACAGTTATTTTTCCTAATGCTTTCTCACTATGACTTATTCACTCCATACATGTATCACATAGATTGTGAAGAATTAAGTCAAAAGTTAAGCATTGCACAAGAGACTATAGTAAAAATACTCAACCATTTTTCACTCGAAAGCGGTGAACTTGCTACCCACTATCAGGATTTCATATTTCTTGATAACCCTATCTGGACAAGACCTATAGTCCAAAGAGAGTCAGAGTATTTCTGTCCACTCCCACAAGTGTTTTTTAGTTTCTCCTTGAACAGTCTAGACAATCTAATCGAAGGTTATGATAAAGACAAACTTCATGAAAGAAGAGCGTTATATCTAGAAGAAAAGATAGAAGAGATAGTAAAAACGAGGTTTCCTGAATCTCATACAATCTCCGGAATACAATGGGATTTTGAGGGAAAAACATTTGAGACAGACCTAATCACCTTCATAGATTCTCATGCACTAATAATAGAGGCCAAATCACACAATATTACAAAGCCAGCTTTGAGAGGTGCTCCAGATCGAATCAAAAAGCACTTCAAAGAAATTTATATTGATCCTAGCGTTCAGTCATTTAGGTTTGCTGAAAAGATTAAAGAATTAATCGAAAATCCGGATACGAATGACCCACTAATCGACAAACTACCAATCGACATTTCAAAAATTAACAAAGTTATTCGAGTTTCAGTTTCGCTAGAGGATTTTGCCACTTTACAAACTAATCTGAAATTATTCGAAGATACTGGCTGGCTACCAGATGGATATGAATCATGCCCCTCAACCAATTTAGCTGATTTTGAGACAACATTTGATTTGCTAGAGCACCCAGTACAAATACTCCACTATCTAGAAAGACGAAGCATAATTCAAAAGCAATATAATCTTATGGGAGACGAGCTAGATTATTTGGGGCTTTACCTATCGACGTTTTTAGCTTTAGGGAACTTTAGTGATTATGCTACAGATCACGTTATAAATATTAGCGGAATGTCTGATTCTATAGACAGTTACTATCAGGCTAAAGATGCCGGTGTATCAATCCAAAAGCCTAAACCTAAAACATCTAAATTATTCACTGAGATATTCAACCAACTCGAAAAACGCTCAACCCCAAGGTGGACGGAAATAGGTTGTATACTAAATATGTATGTACCTGAAGACCAAGTTCAACTGAGTAATATGATAAAAAGTTTGTCCAAGAGAGTGCACCACACTTGGCAACAAGTAGGTCACAAGAACATGATTATTTTATGCCCTCATGAGTCTTCTGAATATTCTCTCGCTGTCGTTTTATACAAGGATGCTAATAAACAATTAAGAGATAAATTCATCAACGAAGCATCAGTGCAAGCCTTGGAACCTGATCATGTAAAGCAATGCTTATTAATTGCAAAGAACATTGATGACAACGAAATAGCATACCATTTGATTGGATTGTTTGAGTCCAGATAGCTAAAAGTCCACTTAAATAAACGACACTTTTATTATTTGTAATGATACGCTGCAATCTAAAGGGTGAGGTGCATGCTACGTCATCCCCCCTGAGATTGTGGGTACGAAAATACCTAACGATGGAGTATATATAAACCTACGACATCTCTTGATGACTTACCTCTGAGGTTAGCCTTATCAGGTTGCGAAGTAGACGTACAACGTGTCCTTCTTCCTTTATTCAACACATCATTAATCATTTCTACTTCAGATACTTCAACTTCATTATTATTCCAATCGAATCCAAATTTGTTTACGTCCTTGGGCGCAGACCTAAATGAAAGATTCCCCGTTTTTTCACTTTCAACTTTTACAGGGAATGCCCAATCGCCATTTTTCAGCAAGAAGGCTATTTCCTTTGACTCTTCACGACTACTCATAAATCCTCCAAACAAGATATATTCTGCCCTGAATACACGAAAGCTACACACTAAAAGCAAAAAAGCCACCAAGTATTATCTTGATGGCTTTCTATAGGTCTCAATGCCGTGTTAGATCAAAAGGGTTTATTATTGTCTCTACATATGAAAAATAAACCCTTGCAGATCAAAGACAAAGAGAGGAACAGGCAATTACATCAAAGTACCCCAAATACCCACAATTCCCTTAATCCCTGACCAATAGAGGGATGTAAGCCACTTGGCGTTCCACATTCCGTTATACACAAACTTATAAGGGGATTAATTATGACTAAATTAAACAAACACATTAAGAAGCATCACGACACCTACGTTTATCACCGCAGAGTTCCAAAAGCACTCGCACATCTATATAAAGGTACACATATTACTTTCAGTCTGAATACGAGTTGTATAAAAGTAGCCAGACTAAAACGAGACAGATTTAACGGCCAACTTGCAATTCAAATGCAATCCGCATTGAGTCCAGAAAGAGAAACCTTTAAGAAACACCTACAGGTCGCTGAGGAATACGCTGAGGGGATTAAGGATACTAGTTCAGGTCTATTTTATGATGACTTCTTCCCTCGTAATCCTATCGCTCATGCAGCATATAGACAGGTTGCATACGGTGAAACGAATCATCCATATACTTATACCATCAAAGAAGCTCTGAGTAGCCTACTCGCCCGTAAGACCTCACTTTCAGAGGATACAAAGCAAAAGCTTAATTCGTCCCTCAAAAGGTTTCTCACCTTTATGGGAGTCAATGATATTAGTCTTCAGGACATCGATAAAAAGTCTGTTGTGGCCTACATTGAACACCTTGGCGATGAATATGCTCATGGCACTATTGCCGCTCATCTATCGCGCCTTAAGTCAATCTGGACTCATGCTTTTCAACTGGGTGAAATATCCATTAAGCAAAGCCCATTTGAAGACCATGATTTAAGTCCATATAAAAGTGGGTCATCACAACGTAAGCAACTGTTTAGCACTGAGCAATTACGCAAGGTTTTATCTGACTGTCCTGATGAAGTGAAGTCCTTAGTTAAACTGGGCTTGTTTACTGGGGCACGTATCAGTGAGTTATGTAATGCTGACGTGGAGGTGGTAGAAGGGATTAAATGTCTTGTTGTCCATAAAGGTAAAACTGAAAGTGCAGTAAGGTACATCCCTTTAGCTGAACAAGTGGCAGACCTACCGTTACCATTGAAGATGGACCACAAAGCAGCAGGGCGTACCTTCTCTCGCTTTAAAGTCAGTCAGATTACTGATGACTCTACACGGTCTTTCCATTCACTACGTAACCACTTCATAACAGCAGGTCAACGCGCTGAAGGACTCAGTGAATTTGATGTTGCCTATGTTGCCGGTCATAAAACCGGAACCACTATGAGTTTTGGTCATTATGCGAGACATGATGTTAAGCGACTAAAGCAAACTGTGGATACCGTTGCAAGCCAGATTGAGAAAGAATGGCTTTAGATAAACCATAATGTGGCACCTGCTTTCAGCAGCATGCCACCACCAAAAATAAACTTGACAATCAATGTGATACACGGATAAAGTAAAAAAACCTCAAGAGGAGGTTGAAAAATTAACTTAAATTGGTTAAATTTTCACAAGCAGGTATAAAAATGGATGGTTGGGGATTGTCTTATGTTGAGTAAATTTGGTCAGTTGGTAAGAAAACTCAGGATTGATAGGCAAATGAAGTTAGGTGAAATGGCAGTTGGCCTTGGTGTGTCTTCTGCTTACTTATCAGCTTTAGAGAATAATAAAAAGAAATTGACGAACGACTTTGTTGAGCGTGTAGTTGAGTTTTTCGATGTAAGCGATAAAGCAGCAGATGAAATTCGTGATGCAGCAGCGCTCTCGAAAGAGGAATTTGTATTGAAACCCAAGAAAGATAGTGAAATTAATCTAGAGGCAGTGGCTATGTTTGCTAGAAGTATTGAGTCTTCATCACTGAGTGAAGAAAAAGCTAAGAAGATTTTGGACATTCTAAAGATGTAGGAGCAACCAAAACATGATCAGGAAACAAGGGCACAAGGTGCCGCCTCTTAGTACTGCAAAAATCAGAGGCATTGCCAATAAGCTGCGATGTATATTTGATACACTCTCAGATCGCTCGCAGCTAAAGTTTGACGTCTTAGCAGCTATCGAATTTCATCTACCCTCGATTAATTCAGATTACTCATACGTCATTGTAGAAGACCAAAGTCTAGGTGACGATCACGCCCAAACATTCCCTGATAAGAATTTGATAAAGATAAAACAGTCTACTTATGATGGGGCTCTTAGAGGCTCCGGTAGAGACCGATTTACGCTGGCTCACGAAATTGGCCACTTATTTCTGCACAAGAACATTTCCTCCTTCGCACGATCTTCTTCTCCCAGCACCAAACACAAAGCCTTTGAGGATTCAGAATGGCAAGCAGACTGTTTTGCAGCTGAACTTTTGATGCCTTTTGATGATGTCAGAAGATGCACTTCAGCTTTAGAGGTCCAATTTAAATTTGGAGTATCATTACAAGCGGCTGAAGTTAGATGGAACAAGGTGAGGAGTGAAATCGAAGAAAATAAATAAGGTAGCTTCACCATGAATTAATATAGTTCAGCTACCCGATTTAAATCGAAAGTTTCTGGCGTGGTGGGATGTCCCCAGAACACCTAAAACATTTCTCTAAGTTTGGCGACTATGAGTATATATCAGTTTTTAGGTCTTGGCTATTCATCCCTAATCATGAATAGGAGTAGTGCTATGCATTCACGCATACATAAATCCAAGACCGTTCCTGTGCGACGTTATCGCCGTTTCAGATTTGGTCAGTGGGAAGACGTCTGTAAACACTTCAGAAGTCCCCCAAGATATTAATTTGTGAGGGGGGTCCCCCTCGCAATTATTACCAGCTTAGAGCTTGCTATTTAGTGAGCGATAATTTTAAGAATTTGATTAGGAATATTTCCAGTGCGCGATTTTAACAGTAATGGTGATATTAACGTCAATGGCGACCTTAATATTACAGACCAGTCTCAAACAACACAGCACAAACTGCTATATCAACTTACCAGCGAAGAATTACTTCAAGAGCGTCCGTTTCGTATTGAAAACATTCAATTAGAACAAGGTGAAAAGATTAAACGGTTAAAACCCTTATACTTTCTCGTTGTGGTTCTAATTGGTCTTGGAGCTACTTTTTCTGCAATTTACGGTAAAGGAGCTCTAGTAAGCCTTTTGACGTGGTTATGCAGTCTGATTTTAGGATTTAAATCTCTTGAAGCAACTTTTACAGACAATGCATTCCAGAAAGATGAACGTGAAGCTGTAAGGCAAATTTCTAGACTGCTGAAGCAAAGAAGAAGTTAAAAGTGTTGGGTGGACGATCTTACCTTCGTCGCACCCAGTTTCCCATTAACTTACCCAGCCTGTAGAGCCACTCGGATTGCGTCATTAGCTTGCATGATTTCACCGTAACGACTATCAACATAAACGATATTAGCGCCCTTAACGGTCATTTGGTCCACAGTGAAATACGACCCTTCACCTCTAAGATCCAACACCTTGATAGCAGACCGTAAGTCACCAAACACTACAGGGGTCTCATTGGCTCCTTCACCGTTCATCTGGTCGATGATAACGATGGGATGACCTAGCATCATGAAGGACTCTTCAAGGCTATAAGGGGAGCGGCCACAATGAATCAACAATGACTGACCATTACTGTCTACCACTTGCTCCAGAGCCTCAAATACATCAGCATTCATGTACCATTTAGCCATGCGCTTGTACTTAGTGGATAGGGATTTCTTAAGGGATACAAAGTAAGACCGGATAGCCGTAGCATTGGCCCCAAATGAGCCGCTAAGACCCGTCTTGACCACCTGATAATAATCCTGATGTCTTTCACTGTCTGGCTTCAGGGCCTCTGAGAATGCGTTAGGTTTATCTATACGGGCCTGTAGGATACCCCTTAACCTCTGGATACCGTTACTACGGCTTTCATCACCGTAAAGTAACTCAGCTACCAGAAGATTACGGAAGTCATCACCCGTCAACCGGACCACTTCAGACTCAAGGTCTATCTTAGCGTCATTCACGATTTCATCCGTTAGTAATGCCTGAGCATAGATCTTACCAAAGAGACCAGATACGCCTACATAACGCTGACCATTGTTAAGTACCGGAGCAGTAGTGAATCCATCTTGTTCACCTGTAAGGGCTACCTGAGGCCGTGAGGTAACCACTAGGGTTTTATACTCAGTAGACTCCACTTCAATACGGTCAACTTCATTAAGTAACGCATGGGTATCTGTGGCTTTGTCGATGATTTGAGTGGCTACACGTTCACCCACTGCATTGGCATCAGGAGTAGCTAGCGCTTTGTTCTTAACTGAGGTCTTAATGCTTGACTTATTGGCTGTATTTTTCATATGTATTTTCCTTTTGAATAGGCACACAAAAGCTGCCCTGAAGGGTTATTCCTTAAGGCATTTCTCATGTGATTGTGTTTGCTTATTGGGATGTCTCAGGAGGGCCTGAAGTTAACTGTAAGGCCATACAAGACGAGAAAGGGGGTAAGGCTTCAGGATGGTACCTGAGGGCCTCTGAGGGGCCTAGAGAGAGCCTGACAGAAAGAGTTTTGCTATGTCATCCGCTAGTCGAGAGGCTGACTCTTGGGTCATGCCGTAGACTCTCTTAAATAGTTGCTCATTTTGGTCCTGAGAGCGCAAGAGTGTGATTTTGCGACCATCATTTAATTCTATGAATGCAATGCGGGTCTTCTCCGGTTTCTCTATGCTGAGAGGCTTACAGGAGACTTTTACTGATTTACGTTTCTTCTTGAACATTGTTGTATTCCTTACGGTTTCTCTAGTCCATTAGCCCTGTTGTATCTGGTCGCTAGGCCTGTGATGAATGAAGTACGGGATACGCTGACGCCATGGGACTCCATGAAGTGCTTCCTTGCCTTGTCTATCTCAAGGTATTCCTCCCGCGTTAACGCTATGGTTGTTCTTTTGGGTTTACTGAGGTTATTACTGGTCATAATTCAAAGGTCCATGTTTAACGGTTATGTAAAAAATACTAACGGGGTATTCCGTGACGGATTCCGTTAGCATGGTAAAGGTTTGCTTGGGGGGTGACCCCTTAGGGTGTAACGGCCCTAGGTGAGCGTGGTGAATTCTTAGGGCCGTTACATAAGCATCATGTAGACCTATCGTTAGACGTGTAGGTAACTGACCTACATAGAACTACATGAGCCGTGAACACAAACAAAAGAAACAAATACAGCCTGTCAGACTGAAGTTATCAATAAGCACACCCTGAGGCTGAAATTAAAGGTAGTGAGATTGTTGAAGGGACTATTTTCAGCAGTGAGGCTCACGTTTGTGAAGAGACCTCAAAATGTGCTTATGGATAGCTTCACGTAATCGAAAGGCTTTCTTTCTTCTAATGGTCAGGGATAATTAGTTGAAGTAGTGGATGACTTATTTTGGTAAAACTTAAGGTTCTTCTTCGTCATCCTGCCCCATTTCCGCATTATGCGCTTTTGACTCACTTTCATTTTGAGTCATATTGCTCACTGAACGTTTTGACTCACTTTGAGGAATTTTAACATCATGTACTTTTTCCTCACTTTGAGGAATTTGCGCATCATGCGTTTTTTCCTCACTTTTACTTTGAGTCATATTGCTCACTGAGCGTTTTGACTCATCAATTAAACAAACTCAAATTTAAGCCTCAATGACCTCAGGAATCAGTCAGGTAGTTTAGCGCTATGGCCCGCTGCCTTTGTGAAAGACCTGATAGTAAGTTTGTTAACTCATCATCACTAAGAGATTCCTTTCGTCCCCTTGGCTTATCGTTTTTTCTTTTTTCTTTATCAAACTCAGCCCATGGATCTTCCGCTACGGTTGCTGAAGTAATGTGGTTAAATACTGAAGGTTCTTCTTCGTCATCCTGTCCCATTTCCGCATCATGCGCTTTTGGGACACTTTGACCCATTTCCGCGTTATGCGCTTTTGAGTCACCTTGAGTAATTTCCGCATCATGCGCTTTTTGCTCACCTTGAGGAATTTTGAAGTCACTACTTTTTTCCTCACCCTCGACTTCCATATTTTCTTCCTGAGTCATTTCCGCATTATGCGCTTTTGACTCACTTTCATTTTGAGTCATTTTGCTCAATGAGCGTTTTGACTCACTAAGAATCCTACTAATAGTCTTTTGGGATACACCCGTTCTTAGTTGAATCTCACGTTGAGAAATACCCTCATAATCTAAGCGTCTGACCTCAAAGTCACGAGCATCAGTGAGTTCCTTGCGGATTTCTTCAGTGGCTCTCCTATAGGTCGCAGAGGAACACTTAACCACCTTCATGATGGCTTCACTGTCTAACGTAAACTTGTTCTTTGAGAAGCCTATGCGGTCTACCTCTAGTAGCTTTTGGATTGCGTTTTGTATATCTGTGCTCTTACGCTTTAGACCATGATTAGCATTGACCCCAGCAGCCGCTACAATTGCCTCAGCCATGGTATCAAACTCAGTGAGTCTTACTGAGACATTATTGAGGTCTACGTGACACTCTATCTCTTCTTGTTCTGCTAACCACTTTAAAGCGGTTAACCTATGGAATCCATCAATAGGCACATATTCGTTAGTGTCTTTAATCAGGGCAACCCATGGTAGTTCCCTGAAAGACCCAGTGTCAGCGTATGAATGCGCTAGGTCTTCTACGTGGCTCATATCCTCACCTAATGACCTCAACTGAGTAGGTGCCTCAAGGTTGATTTTAGAGAGTGCAATGGTATTCATGTGTGTTGTGCTCCTTGCTTAGGTTAATTTCTAGGGAATAATCTTGAGAGAGTTAAGGTACAAATCTAGGGAGGTCAAAGTGAGTGACCTTTTATGATGATGACCACATTAATGGCAACTCAATAGTCTGAGCTATAGGGAAGGCATTGGGGGCCATAACGTAAGAAGTAACCAATATTGATACTATCAGTAGATCTAACCTTGATGGTCCCTAGGGTATCTTTAAGTATATGACTATTAACGGTATCAGTTATTGGTTTATCATCTAAAGAGGTTACGTGAGGTAATCCCTAAGGATAAATGATCATAGATAGTAACCATATCAGTTGATTAACCATGGTAGTCCTAATGGGATACCCTGTGGTGATATACACAATAGATATTAATCAGTAGTGGTCATATCCCAATGAGGTTCCTTAAGGTATACCCTAATGTTCTTTCTTTACGTTTCTTTCTTATGGTCAGGGACAATTCACTAAGGTTACTTAATGGTCGCTATGATCCCATTGGTATTCATTAGGTATATGACCATGGTTTATAATTAATAATGGTCTATCACCACTAGTTAGTACCTGTTGTCTATCTTAATGTTCTTTCTTTACGTTTCTTTCTTATGGTCAGGGAGAAAGATTGACCAGTTGTATAGGTCGCTATGATTCCCGCATGTTTACCCTTATGTTCTGCTATTCAGGGTATTCAGTACGGGGGCATAGTGAAGCAGAAGAGGGGTCATAAATAGTATCCCCCTCAAACGCTCTAAAATGCGTTCTACGCTGTAATATCCATAGCGACCCAAACTGGTATTCATGAACTTACGAATGCCATCAGGAAGGCTCTGAGAGGCTATTACACTACCTTTCTACTGATGTTTAATATGGTCGCCCTAGAGACACCAAATTGTTTACTTAATACAACCTTGCTGACTCCCTGTGACAGCTTAGTGATGACCTCTTGCTCCTGCTCACTGGTTAACTTGGGTTTACGACCACCATAGTTACCACTAGCGGCCTTACCTTCTCTGGTACGAGAGATAATGAAGTTCCTTTCCAGTTCAGCAAACATACCTAGTAACTGGACCATAGCTTTACTGAGAGGGTCTTTTTTGTTGCTAGTGTCTATCCCTTGCTCAATCGCAACGAAACCAACTTGTTTATCTGTGAGGGTATCCAGACAGTTGAGTACCTGCGAGAGTGAACGACCCAGTCTGTCCAATTTAGTTACTACCACAGTGTCACCACTACGCACATAATCAATGAGAGACGCTAGGGCTTGCTTATTGGACTCTTCTTTACCGGAGTGTTTACCTTGGAAGATTTTTTCACAACCGTATTCAGTCAGACGCTCAACCTGCAATGTGAGGTCTTGCTGATTAGTGGAGACCCTAGCGAATCCTATCAGTGCCATAATGTACCCTTAGTGTTACGTCAGAAACTTAAGAGATATTGACATCTAGAGACGCTACCGTCAACAACTCTGAGAAATCCATTTGT
Organism: Alteromonas sp. ABE4_545; assembly: GCF_056161325.1. Taxonomy (NCBI): domain Bacteria; kingdom Pseudomonadati; phylum Pseudomonadota; class Gammaproteobacteria; order Alteromonadales; family Alteromonadaceae; genus Alteromonas; species Alteromonas sp. ABE4_545. Next base: position 142,302 of record NZ_JBSWYY010000003.1, on the reverse strand, counting down.
GACAGTGTTAGATTAATTGTGTGAGTTTTTGACGTTAAGATTCAAATACGTTGTTAAAATTCAATAGGTAAATACTTACGGCGGATCTTGTACAAGCTTTCATACATTTTATCTTGCGTATTTGCTGCCAGTTCACATAAATCCCAATCAGTATCCTTAAAGTTACCACCAACTAATGGAAAGCCATTTTTAGCATCTTCTTCTAACTTGGCGTAAATATCTTGGTGAATTGCACCAATATATGAGGGGGACAGTGGGTCTGAATCTGCTATGTGAACAAAATGCTCTAACCTTTTAAAGCAATCACCGTAATCTATAAGCCTAAACACAACTGGTCTCGTAGCTGCGCTCCTTTCCTGTAACAATTCTAAGTCTTCTTTGGTAGAGAGGTTTTTACCTTGACTACCAAGTAAATAACGGTCATGAGCAAACCAACTTTTGACATAGGAATCTACTAAGGGGTGAATTTGTTTTTCCAATTCATCAAGTACTTTGTCGAGTTTTTGGTGAGTGAATTGTTTCCGCCATGCCACTAGGCTTTTAATCGCTACGATTATTCCTGCAATCGTCGCTATTGAAGCGAATGTAGAAAGTATTTTTTGTAAAGAATCAAACGTACTGAGGTCACTACCTAGAACTCCTCCTATCGCTATGCCAGCAATAACAAGCAAGATACTAATGAGGGAATAGAAAACACTATCTGACATATACCATCCTTGAGCGATGCAACCTTTTGCGCAACTTGCATTTAGGCTACGAAAAAATGACCAAAAATAACACACGTTTTTTTCAAAAAGCATGGGACGCAGCAATCGCATAGGAAGGGTATTACCTCGCCCCCTCCCCCCTGCACTCATAGGAGATCGTGAGATAATCTGTGAGAAGACTTTAAGACACACTAAGGCATTGGCTTAGGTCTACGTTACGTGATCTTAGAAAGCCGTACAGAGCTTATTTGATATAGGTAAAGATTAGGGGGTAGATATTGAGAAGCTGATGGAATATCGTAAAAGAAGATTAAGGGAAAGTGTGAAACCAACCGTGACACAAAACGTACCACAGTTGGTTTCGATAGGCTTCTAAGTCATTGATTTATAATGACCCTGAAAGCGGGGCGATTCTTACATCATGCCGCCCATTCCGCCCATGCCGCCCATATCAGGCATTGCAGGCGCTGCTTCTTCTTTAGGTAGCTCAGCAACCATTGCTTCAGTTGTGATCATTAGAGAAGCGATTGATGCTGCGAACTGTAGAGCAGAACGCGTTACTTTAGTTGGGTCTAGGATACCCATCTCTAGCATGTCACCGTAAGTGTCGTTACCAGCGTTGTAACCGTAGTTACCTTCGCCGCCTTTCACAGCGTTAACAACAACAGACGCTTCTGCACCTGCGTTTGTAGAGATTTGACGTAGCGGTGCTTCCATAGCACGAAGTGCTAGTTTGATACCGTGAGTCTGGTCTTCGTTTTCGCCAGTCAATTCGCCAAGCTTAGCAGCAGCGCGAACTAGAGCAACACCACCACCAGCAACAACGCCTTCTTCTACCGCAGCGCGAGTAGCGTGAAGTGCGTCTTCAACGCGGTCTTTCTTCTCTTTCATTTCAACTTCAGTGGCAGCACCTACTTTGATAACTGCTACACCGCCAGACAATTTTGCCAAGCGCTCTTGAAGTTTTTCTTTGTCATAATCAGAAGTTGATTCTTCGATTTGACCTTTGATTTGTGCACAACGGCCTTCGATTGCTGCTTCTTCACCAGCACCGTCAACAACAGTTGTGTTGTCTTTGTTGATCACAACGCGCTTCGCTGTACCTAGGTCTTCTAGCTGAACTTTTTCTAGTTCAAGACCAATCTCTTCAGAGATAACAGTACCGCCAGTTAGGATGGCGATGTCTTGTAGCATTGCTTTACGACGGTCACCGAAACCAGGCGCTTTAACAGCAGCAACTTTCACAATACCGCGCATGTTGTTAACAACCAAAGTAGCTAGTGCTTCACCTTCAACATCTTCAGCGATGATGAGAAGAGGCTTGCCTGCTTTTGCTACGCCTTCAAGAGTAGGTAGCAATTCACGGATGTTAGATACTTTTTTGTCAACCAATAGGATGAACGGGTTGTCTAGCTCAACAGTGCCGTTTTCTTGGTTGTTGATGAAGTATGGAGATAGGTAACCACGGTCAAACTGCATACCTTCAACAACATCAAGTTCGTTTTGAAGTGCTTGACCTTCTTCAACAGTGATAACACCTTCTTGACCAACTTTTTCCATTGCTTGTGCAATGATGTCACCCACTTCTGAGTCAGAGTTAGCAGAGATAGTACCAACCTGTGCAATGGCTTTGCCGTCTGCACAAGGAGTAGAAAGTGTTTTAAGCTCAGCTACCGCAGCAACAACTGCTTTGTCGATACCGCGCTTAAGATCCATTGGGTTCATGCCTGCAGCAACAGACTTCAAACCTTCAGTTACGATTGCTTGCGCAAGTACAGTTGCAGTAGTTGTACCGTCACCCGCTTCATCGTTAGCTTTAGACGCCACTTCTTTAACCATCTGTGCGCCCATGTTCTCGAACTTATCTTCTAGTTCGATTTCTTTTGCTACCGATACACCATCTTTAGTGATCGTAGGTGCGCCAAATGACTTGTCTAGAACAACGTTACGGCCTTTAGGACCAAGTGTTACTTTAACTGCGTTAGCTAGGATGTTTACGCCCTTTAGCATCTTTGTGCGAGCGTCATCACCAAAACGTACTTCTTTAGCTGCCATGTTTAATTTCCTCTAAATTCTGTTAAACGGTTCGATTACTCAACGATTGCCAAGATGTCGCTTTCACTCATGATAAGCACTTCTTCACCATCTAGCTTTTCGGTTTTCACGCCGTAACCGTCGTTGAAAATAACGGTGTCGCCAACTTTAACGTCAAGAGCTTTAACATCGCCATTTTCTAGGATGCGACCGTTACCTACAGCGATAACTTCACCACGGGTAGACTTTTCTGCCGCAGAACCAGTCAAAACGATGCCGCCAGCAGATTTGGTTTCTTGCTCTGCGCGTTTGACGATTACGCGATCGTGTAAAGGACGAATTGCCATTTTCAAATCTCCTGAAAATTCAAACTTCAATAGTTGTATTATTGTCGAGGCATGACGTCATGCTCTCGGTTGTGTAAACAGCCTTCACGAGGAAGACTAAACTTTTATTCTGCACGGTTAAATGGGGGAGTACCCAGACAAACTCAAGGGCTTTTGTTAAAAAAAAACCAAAAAATTTCACACCTCGAGTAATTCACTGAATTCGCGCTGCATTTTCTGTATTCCCAAAGCAAAAAACCGTCGTAACGACGGCTTTTTAACCACAGTGTTCGTGCTTAACGCAAACGATGATTCTCGTCTGCGTGTTGAGTTTTATCTGTGTATTCGCCTTCAAACACATCGCCAGGTTCGTTGCGGCGGTCGAAGGGATTTTGTGGTTGCTGATAAGCCCCTTGGGTAACTACGCGCATTTGCATGTGTTTCATCACAAACTTGGCTAACAAACCTCGGGTGCCGGGCAACACAAAAAGAATACCTACAATATCGGTAATAAACCCAGGCGTAACTAACAATACACCCGCAATGACTAACATTAATCCTTCGGCCATTTCTTTGCCGGGCAACTCATTGCGCTGTAGTTTTGCTTGCGCATTTTGTAAGGTCGCTATGCCTTCTCGTTTCACAAAATACGCACCGACAAAGGCACTCAACAATACGATAGCGAGGGTATTCCAGCCGCCTATCACAGCGCCAACCTGCACTAGTAATGTCACCTCGATAATGGGCATCAAGGCAAATAAAACAAATAAGATCCGCAAAATAACTCCGCTCTATATCTTCTATTTCTATGAGATGGGGCGATTTTGTATAAAGCCAAGCCAATTAACCGAATTAGCCCGGAAATATATCGGTTTAGGGTTGACCAATTTAGGCAGGCATTGCGTAATACACCACTTGGTCACTTCGCGACTGACCTAAAAGTAAAATTGCTGAAAGTGAACATCGCCCAATACGGTCTGATAAGAACAAATACACATTAACTTTGGCTAAGGTAGCTGATTAGCATGACAATATTCACACGTTTGGTTTCCTATTTCTCGCTTCTGTTTACTCTCGCAGTGGCGTTACCAGCGTATTCTCAACTAACCAATGACGACCCATTTGCTTCAGGGTTTGGTGAACAGACTACCTTTTTAGACATCAACCAAGCTTTTGCTTTCGACTTTCAGCAAAATAAACAAACTCTCTCGGTCACTTTCACTATCGCGCCCGATTACTACCTGTATAAAAAGCAGTTTAAAGTGGCGACCAAACAAGCAGAACTTGGTGAGCCAAGCTTTCCTGACGCGACCTTGGTTGAGGATGAATTCTACGGCGAAACCGAGGTGTTTTTTAATACGGTCACTATCAACTACCCTATTTTGTCTTCGGTAAAAGACGGTGTGGTGAAGTTGCGTTACCAGGGTTGTGCAAAAGCAGGCTTTTGCTATCCACCGACAACACAGGTCATTTATTTGGATGCCGTATCGGCAGATACGCCTCCTCAACAAGCCGTAAGTGGGCAATCAGACAACGCGTCTTCTCAGTACTCTTTAGCCGATGAACTCGCTAGTGGCGACAACCTACCTCTTACCTTGTTGGCATTTATCGCTTTAGGAATAGGGCTAGCATTTACGCCTTGCGTGTTCCCCATGTACCCCATTATTTCGAGCATAGTGCTGGGGCAGAACCGCAACGTCAGCACAGGACATGCATTAAAGCTCTCTATTATTTATGTACAAGGTATGGCGATCACCTACTCTCTGTTGGGGTTAGTAGTTGCCTCGGTCGGCGTTAAATTTCAGGCGTTTTTACAAAACCCAATCATTCTCGGTGTGATGATCGCGCTATTTATTACGCTGGCACTGTCTTTGTTTGGCTTATTTGAAATCCAACTGCCTTCACGCTGGCAAGAAAAGCTCAACAACATGAGCAATCAGCAGTCTCAAGGCCAAGTGGTTGGAGTATTTGTGATGGGCATTATTTCCGGGCTTGTTGCTTCGCCATGCACCACGGCTCCTCTCACTGGTATATTGCTGTTTATCGGACAATCAGGCGATATGGTACTGGGCTTCGCCTCTCTGTATGCGCTGAGCATTGGCATGGGGATTCCACTGATTATTTTTGCGGTAACAGGCGGTAAGTTACTACCCAAGGCCGGAAACTGGATGACCATCGTTAAAACGACGTTTGGCTTTTTCATGCTCGCGGTGGCTGTTTTCTTTGTAGAGCGTTTGGTGCCCGAAAGTGTGGTGTTACTACTATGGAGCGTGCTTGGTATTTCGGCCAGTGTGTACTATTTGCTGCAAAACGCCGATTCGCGAGATTCCATCGCGAAATTTGCCCGATTAGCACTTATTTTATTAGGCTTTGCTGCCAGCGTAATTGTGGGATACTCAGGCCTGCTTTCACTTAAACAAGTGCAGAACGACAATCACGTCACGCAAGCTCACCCCACATTTACCGTGGTTAAAGACCTCGATGACCTACATCAAAAAATTGCTGCCGCTAATGCACAAGGCAAGTCGGTAATGGTCGACTTATATGCCGATTGGTGCGTAGCCTGTAAAGAGTTTGAAAAATATACCTTCCCCGATCCCGCCGTAGTTGACGCACTGTCTAATACTGTGTGGATGCAAATTGACTTAACCGACAACACCCCAACCAACATCGCATTTCAAGAAGCATTTGATATATTGGGTTTACCCACTATTCTATTTTTTAACCAACAAGGAATTGAAATTAAAAAAGCGAGAGTAACGGGGTTCATGCAAGCTGACGCGTTTGCTAAACATGCTCGATTGCACTTGTCTAACGATCCTAGTTGATTGATTTTATTAAAATAGAATAGGATTTATAAAAATAAATAGGTATAGTGATTTACCTATTTGTCAGGTGCATAATTAAGTTCTAAGCTTAGTCTAATAATGAACGCGTAGGATACTGATGAACAAGTACATCTCGCTAGGAATTGCGGGTGTTGTAGCAGTGGTTATTGCTTTGGCCGGCTTTGGCTTAGTTGCCACGGTGGTGTTAGCGCTAGCAGTATTGGCAATCGAGTATGGCTACAACCAGCTCGATACACAACCAACTGAAACACCTTTACAAACGTCTTCAGAGCAAACGCTGGAGCAGGTATTACCTGATTTAGCCTCTGCATCTACAGGCATACTCAATGAGTGTGAAGAAAACCTCAATAATGTGCTTTCTACTCACACCGACGCTGTCTCAACGTTGAGCGAAAGCTTTATCGGGCTTAGGCAACTGGTTACCGAACAATCCGAGGCAATTAATGCACTGATTGCTGCGGAATACGAATCAGAAGAGCTGTACAGCGAGCACATGCGCAACTTTGCCGAGCGTACCGGCGAGACGCTCGACAAAATTATCTTATCAATGGTTGATATGTCTGCGGGGATCATGGAGATTCTTGAGCAAGTAACAATAATCGACCAAAAAGTCCCGGCCGTTATTCAGGCCCTCAAAGACATAGATTCCATATCAGACCAAACCAACCTGCTGGCACTCAATGCTGCAATTGAAGCCGCGCGGGCCGGTGAGCACGGGCGCGGTTTCGCGGTTGTTGCTGACGAAGTTAGAACTCTGTCTAATCGTTCCTCTGAGTTCAGTGAGTCTATTCAGGCACAAATTAAAGCCATTAATGACAAAATTTATGCACTGAGCAACCGCATTGGCGAGTTAGCCTCTTACGACGTGAGTTTTGTTATTGATGCCAAAAAAGACATTAACGCAGCGCTCAAGAAAATTATTGTAAAAGCAGAACAAGACCAACAGGTGACAGGAGGGTTACAAACCTTATCTGAAAACCTTGATCAAGCGCTAAGCGATGCAATGCGCAGCCTGCAGTTTGGTGATATTAACGGTCAAAATGTTGAATTTATTCTCAGTGAGGTACACGCACTCACTACCCACTTGTCAGAACTAGAAGAAAGCCAAGATGTTGCCGCCATTGTTGAAGACTTCTCAGGATATTTAGAACGTCTGCAACAAAAACGTAACCCGCGCCACAACCCCGTATCAGCCTCCTCAGTTGATGCCGGTGAAATTGAATTCTTCTAACAGGAAATTTCTCTATGAGTACAATAACCTTACCTGAGCGCTTTGATTTTAGTTTCCACAAACAATTCACCGACAGCTACACTGAAGCTATTGCTAACAGTGGTGGTGGCAAAGTAATCACACTCGATTTTGGTCATGTGATGTACTTAGACAGTGCCGCGCTGGGCATGCTCGTATTGGCTAACAAACGCGCCAAAGAAAAAAGCTGCAAACTCGAAATTATTAACGCCAAGGGCGCAGCACGAGATGTACTCAATATTGCCAACTTCGACAGACTGATCACTATCAGGTAATAAACGGGGCGCGAATGGGACAATCAAACCAAAATCAAATTTGCTCGATTTTGCTGGTAGATGACGATCCCATTTTTAGCGAAATCCTACTCACCTTTCTGCATCACAAACCCGTTAAAGTGCTTTATGCCAAGTCGTTGGCATTCGCCCGGAAAGTGCTGGCAAAGCAAACATACCACGTTGACATTGTGCTGTTGGACAATGTATTAACTGACGGCTTTGGCATTGAATTAATGCCCGATATTCAACAACGAGAAGCCAAGCCTTTAGCTTTAATGATCACGGCCGATGACGATCAAGAAAGCATTAATAAATGCTTCGAATTGGGCGTGCATGATTACATGGTAAAACCCATCAACAACAACCTGTTGTGGGCCAAAATTCAACGTTCTTATGCCTTCCTGCAAAACGCGCGCAAGCTTTATCAGCAGAACGCCGTTCTAGAAGACCTAATTAGCTTAAAGGCGCAAGAAGAGCGCTTGGCAAGGCATGTATATGCCAGTATGGCGCAGCGTGACATGCGAATGTTGCAAGGCATTGAGATTATTGAACACTACGAAGGGCAATTTAGTGGCGACTTTGTATTTACCCCGCAAACACCTGACGACAGAGTACTGATCTTTCTCGCTGATGCCATGGGCCATGGGCTCGCAGCAGCGTTTTGTATATTGCCTGTGATTGGTGTTGCAAGGTCGATGGCATCAAAAGGAAAATCTCTGCAGGAAATTTTCCATGAGGTCAATCATAAGCTATACATTGATATACCTGACGATCGTTTTGTGGCCCTGTCTGGGCTAGAGATAAATTGGTCAACCGGCATAGTTACTGCCATTAACGCAGGTTTGCCGAGTATGCTCATTGGTACAAAAACTGGTGAGGTACGCACAATTCAGTCGAAATCAATGCCCTTGGGCATATTGTCATCTGAAGAGTTCAGTGTCGATTTAGAAGAGTTTCGACTGGAAGACAATCAACAAATCGCATTGTTCAGCGACGGCGTGATTGAACAAATGAACGAGCAAATGGAGCCTCTTGGCGCCACTAAATTTATGGAAAACGCACAATGCTTGTTACAAGACAACAAAAGCTGGGTGGCGTTAATGGACCATATGCTCATTCACGCAGGCACAAAGCCCATCGATGATGATGCCACTTTGTGTGTTGTTGACTGTGACAAATTGATACAAGGCCATCAGCAAGCGTCTGTTGTAAAGTCAAACAGCCAGCTCGATGGCAGGGTAGAACTGAACATAGAGATAAAAGGTAGACCTATTGCTGAATTAGATCCTTTGCAGTCAGTGCTACACTTTCTCAATAACGCAGACATTGAACCCGAAGTAAGACAAAAAGCGTTCACGATCGCAGCAGAATTGGTTAACAACGCCATTGACCACGGCATATTAGGCTTAGATTCAGCGCTTAAAAACGATGCCATGGGCTTCGCTGAATTTTTAGAAGCAAAAGAACAAGGCTTAAAACAATTAACACAAAAGGATTCACTGGTTATTACCGTGAAAACAGCCTTAAGAAGCGCCGTTGCCATTGAAGTCAAAGACAGTGGTACGGGTTTTGATTACGTCAATATCTCTTTAGTAGAGCAAGGCGATGCACTAAGTGGCAGAGGGCTTAAGCTGATTGAAGGCCTCTCCGACACACTAGAACGCAACGCCGCTGGTAACTATACAAAAGTAACTTTATCAAGGAACTAGAACACTATGAGCAAATCGATTTTGGTGGTTGACGATTCTGTTTCCATTCGCCAAATGGTAGAAACAACGCTGAAGTCAGCGGGCTACAAAGTACAGACCGCAGCCGATGGACAAATCGCATTGGACATGTGTCAGTCTCAACGTTTTGATTTTGTACTGACTGACCAAAACATGCCTCGCATGGACGGTATTACACTGATTAAGAATCTGCGAACAATGGCGTCTTACCGCACGACTCCAATTGTTGTGCTGACGACAGAAGCGAGCGATGCGATGAAAGCACAAGGTAAAGCAGCGGGCGCTACAGGTTGGATGGTGAAGCCTTTTGACCCGTCCAAACTACTCGCAATTAGTGCCAAAGTACTCGGATAAGGCGTAGTAAAATGTCGGTAGACATGAATCAATTCCACTCGGTCTTCTTTGAAGAGAGTGTTGAACATCTGCAGACGATGGAAGAATTGCTATTAAACATGTCGACAGAAGACCCTGATCCTGAAGACCTTAATAGCATTTTCAGGGCAGCGCACTCTATCAAAGGTGGCAGTGGCATTTTTGGGTTCGACGCCTTAACTGGCCTCACCCACGTAATGGAAACTATTCTCGACAAAGCCCGTAATCACGAATTAGCATTGTCGCCTGACATCGTCGATACCTTATTGTCTACCAGCGATATTCTGTCTGCCATATTACAAGCCTATCAAGATGAAACCCCCATCGACTGGGACGCGATCGAAGCGGGTACCAAAGCACTAAAAGCCATTCTGCATGAAGACGGTAACGTGACTATTGAACACGCAGAAGAAGACGATGGCTTTGGCTTTTTTGATAATGCTCCCACAGCCACCAGCGACCTTGATGACGACGATGGTTTCGGCTTCTTTGACGACGATGCAGGCTCAAACTCCTCAGCAAAACAAATGGCCGACGACGATTTAGACGGCTTTGGCTTCTTTGATGAAGAGCCTTCTACCGCCGAGGTTAAGAGCGAAGAAGAAGACGTTAGTTTTGGCTTTTTCGAAGAACCCACAGACACCGCGCCTACACCACAAGTTACCACCGCCGAAACCGATGACGGTTTTGGCTTTTTTGAAGAGCCAACACCACCCCAAGCTCAAGATTCGACGGAAGAAAAAGGCTATGGTTTTTTCACTCAAGTAGGCAAACAAAACGCCCCAGCAGAAAAACCCACACGCCCGGCTGCGGCCAAAACCGAGAACAAAGCCCCGGTTGCTAAAACGAGTAAACCCGCGGCTAAAGAAGCGTCGTCTATTCGTGTAGATACCATCAAGATCGACAGTGTAGTTAATTTGGTTGGTGAAATGGTGATAACCCAATCTATGCTGCGCAACATAGGCCATGAGGTAGAGGGCAACGCTGGCGACAAGCTCGAATCAGCCATTGACGAGCTGTCTCGTAATATTCGTGAAATTCAAGAAGCGGTAATGTCTATGCGGATGTTACCTGTCTCGTTTGTGTTTAATCGCTTTCCCCGCTTAGTGCGAGACCTAGCAGGTAAGTTGGGCAAAAAGATCGACCTTGTCATTGAAGGTGGCAACACTGAGGTCGATAAGAGCATGATTGAAAAGCTGGCCGACCCGCTTACGCACTTGGTGCGCAATAGTCTAGACCACGGTATCGAAAGCGCCGATGTTCGGGCTAGCGTAGGCAAGCCTGAAACAGGCACTGTGGTGCTCAAAGCCGAGCAACGCGGCAGCAATATTCTTATTAGTATTAAAGATGACGGTGGCGGGTTAAATCGAGAGAAGATTCTCGACAAAGCCCGAGGCAACGGCATGGATGTACACGACAGCATGCCAGACAAAGATGTGTGGAAGCTCATTTTTGAACCCGGTTTTTCTACCGCTGAGGCCGTTACAGATGTATCTGGTCGTGGTGTAGGCATGGACGTTGTTCGCAAAAATATCGAAGCAGTTAAAGGCAGCATCGAGATTGAATCTGAAGCGGGCGTAGGGTCTACCTTCATCATTCGTTTGCCTCTCACTTTAGCAATTGTCGACGGAATGTGTGTAGCCGTAGGCGACCAAACCATGGTGGTCCCTCTTACCAATATTGTAGAGTCTTTCCAGCCCAATGTGGCACAAATGAAATCGCTCAACAAAGACACACTATTGTGGGTGCGTGAAGAGTATTGGCCACTGGTGAGGTTACATGACTTAATGGAAATCGACGACGCGATCATCGACCCAACCAAAGCCATTGTGGTGTTAATCGAATCCAGCAAAAACCGTTTTGGCTTGTTAGTCGACAGCTTGGTTGGCCAACAACAAGTCGTTATTAAGTCGCTTGAACAACATTACCGCAAGGTACCTTGTGTAGCGGGCGCAACCATTATGGGCGATGGCAGTGTTGCACTCATACTCGACATTGAATCTATCGCTACAAGAGTTAAACAGATCCACCCAAGGGAGATGGCAAATGCAGGATAAGCCAACTCAGACTCATCCTGGCGATCATCAAGATCAAACCGAATTTCTCACTTTTATTCTTGGCAAAGAGTTTTACGCCATCAATATAATGACGGTAAAAGAAATTCGCGGTTACGACCCAACAACCAAAATCGCCAACGCACCGCCTTTTATCAAAGGCGTATTGAATTTACGTGGCGACATTGTCCCAATCGTTGATTTGCGTATTAAATTTGAATTAGGCGAAGTGACGTACGATGAGTTTACCATCGTCATCATGTTGCACATTGACCAACGCATCGTCGGCATTGTTGTTGATGAAGTGAGCGATGTGTTAAAGGTAAGCGAGAATGAAATTAAGCCGCCCCCCAATTTCGGCGTTGCATTCGACAGCGATTACCTCCTCGGTCTCGCCAATATCAATGACCAGATGATTACACTCGTTAATATAGAAGCGCTGATCCGCAGTGATGAACTTGAACTGTTCGACACTGACAAAGCGACCCAAGATTAATTCCTTTTCGGAAAACACACTGAATGAGATTCTCGACCAAATTTTCTTTGCTGAGCGCATTGATGCTAGCCTCTGTACTGGTACCAACCTTTCAGTACTATCAATACGCCCTTCACACCAATATCGACGATGCGATAACTTGGCTCGCTGTCGGCGTAGCGATGTTTACCACGCTACTCACCTTGCTTACCGCAGCCCAGCTAGCCAAGGCTAATCAAGGTATAGCCGAGTGTTTACAAGCTTTTGCGCGTGGCGATACCAGCGCTTTTAAAACCCTTTCTCACAGCCTTAAACATGACGGCGTAACAAAGGCTGCTGAACACTTGTCTCGCGAACTCGCCACACAGGCAGATAAACTGGCGAACCTGTCTCGTATCGGCCAAGCACTAGAAAACAGTTCAACCAGTTTTATGCTAACCGACACAAGCGGCTTTATTACTCATGCCAACAAAGCCGTAAAAAACCTGTTCACCCAAGCCCAAGATGAGATCCGCAAAGTCATTCCCCTTTTTACCACTGATAAATTAATAGGCAGCAAAGTCGACGCTTTCGATTTACAGCACCAGTTACTCGGCGCAACTTCACACGCATACGAAACCCACATTGCCATAGGAGCCATGACTTTCCGTGTTGTGTTGAACCCGATCATAGACGACGGCGGAGTACGTATTGGACAATCGCTTGAATGGCATGATATTTCCCAACAACTCGCCAAAGATATGCACACCACCCGAGTTTTGGAAGCGCTCAACGGCACCACAACAAATGTGATGATTGCAGACGAAAAGCGCGACATCATTTACATGAACAAGTCTGTAGAAACCATGCTGCGCGCAGTTGAAAGCGAGTTACAAAAGGCACTGCCTCATTTTGCCGTTGATAAGGTCATTGGTAGTAGTGTGGATATTTTCCACAAAGACCCTTCTCACCAAAAGCGCGTACTGGAAAATTTATACGACACTTACTACACCAACATTCGGGTATCTGACAAACACTTCAGGCTGATAGCCAACCCGCTTATGGATGAAACCGGCAACCGTTTAGGGTTTGTTGTTGAATGGCAAGACCGAACCGCTGAAGTAGCAGCGGAGCAAGAAATTACAAAACTGGTCGGTGCGGCTGTGCGTGGCGACTTTTCAATGCGCGCTGAAACCTCAGGTAAAGAGGGCTTTATTCTCACTCTTGCCGAAGGACTTAACCAACTCATCGACGTGACCGAGCAAGGGCTGATTGAGATCAGCAATGTACTTGATGCGCTTGCAAAAGGTGACCTTACCCACCGCATCAACAAGCCATTTGACGGTTTATTTAACGACCTAAAAACCTACTGCAATACCACCAACGACAACCTAGCCGACATTATTGGTGAAATTCGCTCGGCGACCGACCTCATCAACGGCGCGGCATCAGAAATTGCGACCGGAAATACCGACTTGTCCGCACGGACAGAACAGCAAGCCTCCAGCTTGGAAGAAACCGCATCCAGTATGGAAGAGATCACAAGTACTGTGCAATTAAATGCAACCAATGCAAAAGAGGCCAATAGTCTTGCGTCTAAAGCCACCACAGTGGCCGAACACGGCGGTAACCTTATCGACGAAGTGGTAGACACGATGGCCGCCATTAATGATTCGGCGAAAAAAATCTCAGACATTATTGGTGTGATCGACAGCATCGCCTTTCAAACCAATATTCTGGCATTAAACGCAGCTGTAGAAGCGGCACGTGCAGGAGAGCAGGGCAGAGGCTTTGCCGTTGTCGCCTCAGAAGTGAGAACGTTAGCGCAACGCTCGGCGAATGCGGCAAAAGACATTAAAGCGCTGATTACTGACTCGGTGAATAAAGTGGAAGCGGGCAACACGCTGGTTAACCAATCAGGTGAAACCATGCGCGAAATTGTCACGTCGATAAAAGGTGTAAATGACATCATGTCAGAGATTACTTCAGCTTCAGTAGAGCAAGCATCTGGCATTGATGAGGTCACGCAAGCCATTACGCAAATGGACGAAATGACGCAACAAAACGCTTCGTTGGTAGAAGAAGCAGCGGCCGCGGCCGAAAGTATGCGCAATCAAGCAACGCATCTTTCAGACCGTGTGAATAAGTTTATCCTCGCCTAGGCTCAACGGGTGTGCTCAGGCCCCATTTTTACAGGTTAAAACAATGGCGGATCACAACGAACGAGAGTTTGCATACAGTCGTAAAGAGTTTGAATCTGTCCGGTCACGGATACGCTCTCTGGTGGGCATTAACCTCGCTGATAGCAAAGACTCGATGGTCTATAGCCGGTTGTCACGACGTATTCGCGCCTTGCGTCTTAAGTCGTTTCAAGAATACTTAGCATACCTTGATAACAACAGTGCTGAAACCGAGCAATTCATCAACGCACTCACTACAAACCTCACGTCATTTTTTCGGGAAGAGCACCACTTTGACATATTAAAAGACTACCTCATTGCACACCCAGGCCCTTTAAATATCTGGTGTGCAGCGAGTAGCAGTGGTGAAGAGCCTTATTCCATTGCCATGACGTGCGTAGAAGCTCGTAACTCTTTCAACCCAAACGTGAAAATTTTCGCCTCTGATATCGACAGTAACGTGCTGGATAAAGCAAGAAGAGGGATATACCCCATTGGGCATGTTAGTAAATTAACCTTAGAACGAAAAAAGCGGTTTTTCTTTCGCGGTAAGGGAAACAATGCCGACAAGGTTAAGGTAGTGCCCGAATTGACCAATATGGTCACCTACTTTCAACAAAACTTATTAGACAGAAAATGGAACCTTGACGAAAGGATGGACATTATTTTCTGTCGTAACGTGATGATTTATTTCGACAAACCCACTCAGCTAAAATTAGTTGAGAGAATGACCCACGTGCTCAAGCCTTCGGGACTATACTTTGCTGGTCACTCTGAAAACTTTTCTCATCTTTCAAAGTTGCTCACACCCATTGGTAAAACCGTATACAAGCCTGCAGGAAGTAGCGCCCTATGATGATAGATGACACGGAAAAGAGTCCCAATCGCTATTTCGACCGCCATTTTGCTTGCCAAGCTGTAAAAATTCTTCCCGGAGAATACTACGCCACTACAGACAAAACGCTCATTGTGACGGTATTGGGTTCGTGTGTTTCTGTGTGTATGCGTGACCCCGTGACCCAAATTGGGGGAATGAACCATTTTTTACTGCCAAACGACGAAACAAATAACGCCGATGACCTCGCCTCTTCGTCTGCACGCTACGGCTCATATGCAATGGAAGTATTGATCAACGAACTACTAAAACTCGGCGCGTCACGCAATCGACTAGAAGCCAAAGTGTTTGGTGGAGGAAACGTACTAAAGGGCCTAACCTTAACGAACGTGGGACAGCGAAATGCCGAGTTTGTACTTGATTATTTAAGCAGAGAACATATCCCGCTACTTGCAAAAGACTTGCTCGATCAATACCCAAGGAAGGTTTACTTTTTCCCAGAAACCGGGCTTGTGAAAGTGAGAAAAATTAAATCTCTTCACAATACCACCATACTGGATCGCGAAAGCGAATACCGTATGCGTATTAAACAACGTCCAACATCTGGTGATATCGACCTATTTTAAGGAATGCTATGCCCGTATCAGTCCTTGTTGTTGATGACTCAGCGTTAATCCGTTCGCTGATGACAGAAATTGTTAACTCGCACCCTGGCTTAAAGCTTGTGGGCTGTGCGCCCGACGCCTATGTGGCTAAAGACATGGTGAAGCAATTTAACCCCGACGTTATCACCTTGGATATTGAGATGCCAAAAGTCGACGGTCTCACTTTTCTAGACCGTTTAATGAAAGCCAAACCCACACCCGTATTGATGATTTCTACGCTGACAGAAAAAGGCGCTGATGCAACTATGATGTCGTTGGAATTGGGCGCGGTAGACTTTATCGCTAAGCCCAAAATTAACGTTGCCCAGCAATTTATGGCATTTCAGGAAGAGGTGATCGAGAAAATTCTCGCGGCTTCGCGAGCCAAAGTAAAACGGCGCGACAAACACGCGGCGATCGCAAAGCAAACTCAGGTGTCGTATCAGGGTACAGAATTAATCGTGGGCATCGGCGCTAGCACTGGCGGAACCGAAGCCATCAAAGAAGTACTCACGCGACTACCGGCAGCATTTCCAGCGGTGGTTATGACACAGCATATGCCACCGGGTTTTACCACGTCATTCGCAAAGCGGCTGAATTCAATGTGCGCAATGACAGTACAAGAAGCTAAAGACAATGTGCGTATTCTCCCCGGCCATGCATATCTGGCACCGGGAGATCGCCACATGGAAATTGTGCGTTACGGCGCAGACTATCGTATTCGTTTGTTTGACGGAGAACGTGTTTCAGGGCACAAACCTGCTGTTGATGTACTGTTCGATAGCTTGGCAGAGCACGTGGGCAAAAATGCACTAGGCGTCATTCTAACCGGCATGGGTAAAGATGGTGCAACAGGGTTAAAGAAAATGAAAGACCGAGGCGCCATCACCTTTGGTCAAAACGAAGCCTCTTGTGTGGTCTATGGCATGCCCAAAGAAGCCTATCGCTTAGGTGGAGTTGACCAAGAGTTACCGGTGGATAGCATTGCCGATGCGCTCACTGAAACCATCAACAAACGTGGCTCTGGCAATAGGATGTAACACAATATTGCCTTGTCATGCGTGTCGATATTGAGCGGCAGTCTGTATAAGACTGCCGTTTTTTATTGTGATATTGCGGAAAAAGCTCGCTCAGCCCATCAACATTCGACTTCAAATTAAATCGCACCTTTTGGTATAAGCCTTGTCACACCTTACAATGAAAGCGTAACTTGTCGTGAAACGCCCTGATTAGACCAGTATTTTGCTGATAAAACTCAAACATCTACTATAATCGGGCGTTAACTAAAAAATGACGAGAAACTCTGGTGTTTTTTCGTGCAAGATTGGTTTCAATCTGTTGAAATAGCACGATACCTGACTTTTAACGTAAGATAGCAGCAGTTTAATGAAAGTTTTACTCCTAAATGGCCCTAACCTAAATATGTTAGGACAACGCGAGCCCGACAAATACGGTCATCAAACATTAGATGACATCGTAACGGGTTTGTCTGAAATAGCGCAAATTCAAGGTGTGGAGTTATCCCACTTCCAGTCGAATGCCGAATACGCATTGATCGACCGAATTCATGCGGCTATGGGCGAAGTCGACTTCATCATTATAAACCCCGCCGCCTTTACACACACCAGCGTTGCCATTCGCGATGCCTTATTAAGCGTGTCTATCCCGTTTATAGAAGTGCATTTGTCGAATGTGCATGCCCGTGAGCCTTTCCGTCATCATTCGTATTTTTCTGACGTCGCAGCAGGCGTTATTGTGGGTTTAGGTGCCTATGGGTACGAGCTCGCATTGCAAGCTGCGGTTAAACACATTTCAAGCCTTAAAGAAGATTAGAGACAGAACATGGATATTAGAAAGATTAAAAAACTGATCGAGTTAGTAGAAGAATCAGGTATTGCCGAACTAGAAATTTCAGAAGGTGAAGAATCAGTACGTATCCAACGTGCTACTGCACCTATCGCTCCTGCTCAGTACACAGTAGCTGCGCCTGCAGCGGCTACTGCTCCAGCGCCAGTTGCTGCACCGGCCGCGGCTGAAGCGCCTGCTGCGGCAGAGCCTACTGGTCACCAAGTTAAGTCTCCTATGGTTGGGACTTTCTACCGTGCTTCTTCACCGACTTCAGCTAACTTCGTAGAAGTAGGCCAATCAGTTAACGTTGGCGATACATTGTGTATTGTTGAAGCAATGAAAATGATGAACCAAATCGAAGCCGACAAATCAGGTGTGGTCAAAGCTATCTTGGTAGACAACCAAGAGCCAGTAGAATACGACCAACCACTATTTATCATTGAGTAAGTGACGCCTTATGTTGGATAAAGTACTTATCGCCAACCGAGGCGAAATTGCACTGAGGATCCTTCGCGCATGTAAGGAACTCGGTATCAAGACGGTAGCCGTGCATTCCACGGCTGACCGTAACTTAAAACACGTGCTGTTGGCAGACGAATCCATTTGTATTGGTGGCGCATCTGCAACAGAGAGCTATCTGAACATTCCGCGCATCATTGCAGCGGCAGAAGTGACTAACTCTATTGCTATCCACCCTGGATATGGCTTTTTGGCAGAAAATGCTGATTTTGCCGAAGCAGTAGAGAAAAGTGGCTTCATTTTCATCGGCCCAACTGCTGACACCATCAACCTAATGGGTGACAAGGTATCAGCGATCAACGCGATGAAAAAAGCCGGCGTACCATGTGTACCGGGCTCAGATGGCCCATTGACTGAAGATGCCGAGCGCAACAAGTCGATTGCTAAACGCATTGGTTACCCGATTATCGTGAAAGCAGCCGGTGGTGGTGGTGGTCGTGGTATGCGCGTAGTACGCAGCGAAGCAGAACTCGTTTCTGCAATCGAGACGACTAAAGCAGAAGCGGGCGCAGCCTTCGGTAACTCTACGGTTTACATGGAAAAATTCCTTGAGAACCCACGTCACGTTGAAATTCAAGTATTGGCTGATGGCCAAGGCAATGCGATTCACCTAGGCGAACGTGATTGCTCGATGCAACGTCGTCACCAAAAAGTGGTAGAAGAAGCGCCAGCGCCAGGTATTTCAGAGCAAATGCGTAATAAAATCGGTGATCGCTGCCGTCGCGCTTGTGTTGAAATTGGTTATCGCGGTGCTGGTACGTTTGAATTTTTGTATGAAAACGGCGAGTTCTATTTCATCGAGATGAACACCCGTATTCAGGTAGAACACCCAGTATCAGAAATGATCACAGGTGTTGATTTGATCAAAGAGCAACTGCGCGTAGCCGCTGGTCAACCTTTGTCTATCGACCAATCGCAAATTCAAATTCGCGGCCATGCCATCGAGTGCCGAATTAACGCGGAAGATCCAGATACTTTTATTCCTAGCCCCGGCAAGATCAATATGTTCCATTCGCCAGGTGGTTTGGGGATTCGTTGGGATTCTCACATCTATGCTGGCTACTCAGTACCGCCTTACTATGATTCGATGATTGGTAAGTTGATCACTTATGGTGAAAGCCGTGATGAAGCCATTGCACGTATGCGTCATGCGCTAGACGAGTTAGTGGTAGACGGTATTAAAACCAACGTTCCACTTCAGCAACGTATCATGGCAGACGAAAACTTCTTTAACGGTGGTACAAACATCCACTATCTAGAGAAGAAGCTAGGTATGGCGTAAACGCCAACCGCAAAACATAGCTAAATGGCCAGCACCTTGCTGGCCATTTTTTTACGAAATTTTACGTCTTTCACCAAGCCTGCCTTAAAATCGGAAAAAGCTATAAATAAGATAGATTTTTCCAACTTTGCTTAATTAAATGACTCGCCTAATATAAACCACGTAGAGAGTTGAGCGCCTTATCCACAAAGGCTTTCATCTTGTTCTCATAGTGTGCTGATTTGTCATTTTGAGTTTCCCTGCTCAACAATGCAGAGTTGATAGCATTACCCTTAAGAGTAGTTCTTCTCCACTCAGTTGGCCGGTGTGATAGACACCGGCTTTTTTTTACCGAAAATCTCGGTATTATCACAGCCTGAACATTCATGAGTATTGGGCTATGAGGTTACTCACCACATTTTGTTTTTTGGCGTTTAGTTCGATTGTTGGCGCGATGGAGTATGATCAAACACTGGATCTACAAGTGCGCTTTGACGACCGCTCGGGCCAAAGCCACCGTAACCAGTACCGCGTACGCTTTTATCCGTCGATGTACCTCGACGCTCAGAAAAACTGGAGCGTACATGCCTTTGCCGTCACTGGCGATGAGTTTTCTTCCAGCCACAATACCTACGGCAGTGATACCACTGATTACTTTTATGTACGCCGTGCTTACCTTCGCCATGAATCCGGCTATGGCAAAACGGAAGTTGGGATTATCCCCACCTATAAAGGGCGCGTTTCCGCCACTGGCTTATCCAAAGACGGCTGGATTGGCGGTGTACGCCATGTGCAGCGTATTGGGCAAACCAGCGCTCTCGAAGTGGTTGTTGGTGAGCTAAATGAATTTGACGCCAGTAAAGCTTTGTTTGTACCTGACGAAGTGGATTACATTGAAGTGGAGTTTTCCGCTCGTATGGGCCAACGCCACAGTTATGAATTTAGCGCCGAACGCATAACCGAAGGCGATTATCTACGCGCCGAATACCGCTATCAGTACAGCGGAGACAATACCTTGTTTTTAGAATATGTACGGCGTGTGGATGAACAAAACGACAAAGTCGTGGTGGGTGTATCAGGCACACTAACCACCGAAAGTGAACTCGATTACTACCTGTATTACGCCTATGTCAGTGATAATTTTGGCACCCGCGCTGAGCTAACTGAAGACTTTCTAGGTACCGGCCACGGCGTATCTGCTGAGATAAGCGGGCAAGTTGCCAATTACAAAAGTATGAAATGGTTTGCACGCGTCGACAGTATCGACAGCCACCATCGCTTATTGTCGGGGCTGGCATTTAAGTTCTAAACCACTTTTGTTTAATTCATTACTCGCCAAGCCTTGCGCCTATTCTCGTCGCGAGTTATGCATTACACTTTAGCCAAACCACATCACGTAACTGCATTTTATGGAAGAAGAATTAAAACAAGCACAAGCGCTTTATGACACCTTGCTAGAATTTGCTGTGACCTACAGCTTCCAAATTTTCGGCGCCTTGGTGATTTTGCTTGTAGGTTGGTGGATAGCCAATAAACTCGGCAGCGTGGTGGAAAACCTGATGACCGGGCGCAATATCGATATTACGCTCAGTCGCTTTACCGGCGGTGCCTGTAAAATCCTGATTTTATCCTTAGTCGTTATCATTGCACTGGGTAATATTGGTATTAGTGTAACTCCGCTCATTGCCGCCGTTGGTGCCGTTGGCTTAGGGGCTGGTTTAGCCATTCAAGGGATGCTGGCCAACTATGCCGCAGGGTTTACCATCATCATCACACGACCTTTTGTGCTGGGCGATACTATACAAGTACAAGGCGTTTCAGGTGTGGTCGACAAGGTCATGTTGCCCTACACCATTTTGATCAATGAAGACAACGTACACATACAAATCCCCAACAAGCTAATTATTGGCGAAGTACTACACAACTCAGCCGAACAAATGCTCATTAGCTTAGAGGTAGGCGTGGCCTATTCCAGCAACGTGGATGAAGTCATTCAACTATTGAACGACGTAGTCAAAACCATTGATGGCATTTCAGAAGAAAAGGCCCCAGCTATCGGCATCGACAACTTTGGCGACAGCAGCATTAATTTTGGTGTACGGGTGTGGGCGCTGACCACCCGTCATTATGAAATTCGTTATGCGCTTAACAAAGCCATTTACGACGCGTTACAACAAGCCGAAATACAAATTCCATTCCCGCAGCGCGAAGTCAAAATGCTATAAAAAAGGCCCGTCGAAAAGACGGGCCAAACAGCAAGAACGCGTACACACTTTGACAGTGCATTTAGTATTACGTGACCAGCGAAAAGTTGGTTTAAAAGTTTTTGTTTTTTATCACAGTGCTTCGATTTCCTTAAATCGAGACGGACAGGAATATTTTCCCATGTCACCTCTTGGCCAAATCGGTATTATGGATTGTTATAACTTGGTTTTCCCTTTCGATATTGTCGAAGTAACTTATTGTCCCCGCAATCACTATTGAAAAAATACAAACACCAGCAAAAAGTAGAGCCATTGTCAGCATCGGAGAAGGGCTTTGGATTCAATATAGATAACTTACTTATTATTGTTGTCTAATCTTTGCTTCTACCGACAAAAAGTAATAGGTATTGCTTCCACTGTACCCAGAGTCAATAGAGTAATAGAGCCAAGCACTACCGCTATCATCAGTGGTCATTGTGTAGTCACTATCAGAGCTTATAGTTTTTGATTCCCAAGGATTATCTTCTGCACAGGAAGATCCAACACTAACATCTCCTAAATATTGAGTGTCGCTAGCGATTCCTTCTGCACTATCATCTCCTTTCTGAGGATCGTCAAAATTCACCACATACTTAGCATCATTTTCAATGATAGTTTCTGGCTGAGTAGTGAGAAGAGCCGCCTTCACATAAACACTAGTAGGTGAAGATACGTAAGCCCCGCATGGTTCATTGGCATTGCTAAGAATTGTAGCTTCGAAGAGAACCTTATAAGGAGTATTTGGCACCAATCCAGTCACTTCCTTGTACATATAGCCTTTCAAGCTAAGCGTGTAGTTGACCCAAGAGTACTTTATGCCTTCTCTATATTCATACGGAGAAGGAAGAGTATCGAGGCCATATGAGATTTGATCATTGTTTTCGTTGTCCACTCTGTAGTCTGCAACTCCGAGAGTGAAACCGTCCAAGCTCTCCGTAAAATCTCCATCAATTACAATTTCTTCTTGTCCAACATTCGTGTCACTGCCACAACCAGTGAGCGCTAAAACCGTAAAAATTCCAATATATCTAAGCACTATTTTCCCTATTTTTTATTGCAAATACTGAGGCGCTGGTAGATTTAATGACTAATAATTGCAATCAACTTCCTTGTGCGCTTGTTTAGAACGAGCAACATATTTCATTCAAACACATAATAACAAGATAAATAAGGTAATAATTACAAATTCTTACACTAGCAACATCAGTGGCTAATTCAATCAGCAATATTTATTTTTAACCTGCATGTTCGTATAGACTATGGCTCACATCACCCCAACAACTGCTGCGAAATCCGCAGCAGTTCGGCGGCAGCTCTGGCGTCTGACAACGCGCGGTGATGTTGTTCCATGCCTATCTCAAAATGCTGCGTGAGGTTTGCCAGCGAATAAGATTTTAACCCCGGCTTGGCTTTACGCATTTCCCGCACGGTACAGAGCTTAGGCCGTTTGTAATATTCCCCTATACGGGCAAACTCCTGCTTGATAAAGCCAAAGTCAAAGTTCACGTTGTGGGCCACAAAAATACAGTCTTGGGTAAAGCTATCTACTTGCTCTGCAACTTGTTCAAAGGTTGGCGCGTCGGCCACCATGGCGTTAGAAATACCCGTGAGTTGGGTAATGCGCTGGGGAATATGGCGCTGGGGATTGATCAAGCTTTGCCATTCGTCTACCACTTCGCCTGCCACCATTTTTACCATACCAATTTCAGTAATACGGTGTGACTGAGACTGGCCGCCGGTGGTTTCTATATCCACAACCACATAAGGTTGATTGGGGTCGCGATACCAAGTCACTTGGGTAATAGCCACGTCGAACCCCGCGCTTTGCATACGCTGAATAGTGAGCATTTGATTGCGTCTAAGTTGATCGCCTGGTGCTTTAATTTCTTCAAACCGCAGTTTGCCCTGTTCCAGCACCATGATGTCTGGGAAGCCATCGCGCAGGGTGTGATAGTCTTGGCTCATCATCCGCATCAGCGCGGCAGTTTGGGTTAATGACGCTTGTTCCAACAGTACTTTAATTGGCGTGAGCACGTTTTGATGCCACACAAACAAACTGTTCATTTGGCCGTATTTTTCTGCCGCTAATCGAGTGAAATAACGCAGTGCGCCTTCGTGTTCGGCAAACACAAATCCCAAACGCTTTTCTATATCCTGTTCGTATTTTTGATAAAAATCGTTGTTGCGCAGAGTTTGGGGCCGCCGGTCGAACTCAGTAATAATTTCATCACTTTCAAATAATAAATCCCAAAACAACAAACCGAAGACTGACCGCCAAAACTGGTTTTCGGTACGCCACGCTTCGATTTTATGTCGGCGATAATAAGCCACAACACCGCGCTCAACATCCTGATTAAAGCTTTCATCCAACTGCAAGCTGCGGCTGGCATTGCGCAACATATCGGTTAATACACTGGTGCGTTTTTTACCGTATTTTCTGGCGTAAAAGTCTTCGGCGAAAGCCAATAAGGTTTCAGACTGAGGGTTGTCGATAATCGCTTCTAACGCGGCCTTTACTTCGTCGACATCACCTTGTTTATGCTTCTCTCGCAACCATTTTTCTTCGGCGTTATCTGCACCTGACATTTTTAGCGCAGTTAGTGCTTTTTCTCTGTCAACTGGCAGTAATTTGCTACCTAATTGAAACAAATAGCGCTGTTTTCGTCGCTCACTTACCGTACATAACGCATCGGGTAGTGAGGCAAGGTCAATGCCTTGTAACGAGGCATCGTCAGCGGATTTCAGCGCTTCATAAGCATTGGCGTAGTAATACGCGGCTTGTGCACTCTCTGCGTTTTCAAAACGGGCCATGTCTGACGACACTTCGCCCCGCGTTCGCATAATGCCGAGGTCGCGCATAGAGAACTGATTGAGTCGCCCGTGAGTGTGGCCAAAATACAAAAACAGTAAATACTGAATACTGTCGTCAAACGTCCGCAATACGAAATTTTGAATAAGTGGGTGCTGTTCATCCAATTGCTGATGAGGTGCGTGTTCGAGAAAGTGTGCAATCACTTCTTCTTTTTTGCGACTGGCCGGCAGCGCAACACCAATGGCGCTGAGCAAGTCTAATAACGCCGACTTGGTTTGGCTTTGCACAAAGGCATTTCCATCGGCGTGATTGGCCGGTACAAACCAACCTTGAGCCACGAGTTCGTCTAAATGCTGCTGCGCTGCGGGAATTTCATCGTAGTTAAAGGTGCTTCGCGCATTTAGCGGGTACTTACGATTCGCCGCCCGAGCAACAAGGCATTGTTTGGGTTCATCCAACGCGAGAAATTGCTCGATAAATTGTGTGGTTTCCTCCCCCAGCAGCTCACGGCTTGGGCCGTCGAAAAAGCGCAGAAACTCGTGGAAGTGCGACAAATAGTAGCGCTCGGGTAGTTCTTTGGGGTAAGCCATGCACATTCACTCAAAGCATTGGATATATATACAGCATTATTGCGAAATAAAGCCACAATGTCGACGCTATCTGCGAACCAATCAACGAAAAGATGATCCTTACGGTCAAGCTATGCGAACAAGATCACTACACAATATTCGTAGGAGCCTTATATGAGCTTAACCGAAGCTGGTCGCTTTGAATGCCCTTATTGCATGACCATTAACGATATTGAAATCGACACCCTCAATGACGTGAACCAAGAGCAAGTGGTCGATTGTCAAATTTGCTGCCAACCCATTGTTATCACGGTTTTTGAAAACAGTAATGGCCTTGTTCTCAATGCAGAAAGGGAAAACGACTAATGAGCAGCAAGCACTTCCACCACAGCGATATCATGGCGATGGACCAGCGTTATCGCACTGCATTTATCAATAGCTTATCGGGCTTTAAAAGTGCCAATTTGGTAGGCACACAAAACCAAGCGGGGCGAACTAATTTAGCGTTGGTGAGCTCTGTTGTGCATATTGGCGCTAACCCGCCATACCTTGGCATGATCATGCGCCCGCATACGGTGCGTAGAGATACCATAGAAAACATTGAGTCTACTGGTGTTTATACACTGAATCACGTAGCAGAAAGCTTTTACCCCCAAGCTCACCAGACGTCAGCCCGTTACGACGAATTTACCAGCGAGTTCGACGCGACAGGGTTAACGCCTGTTCACATAGACAGCTTCACTGCGCCTTTCGTTGAACAAAGCCCCATAAAACTTGGTATGACGCTGAAAGAAATACTTCCCATTAGTTGTAACAATACACAGCTGATTATTGGTGAAGTCACGCATGTAATACTGAATGAGCAAGCTGTAGGTAGCGACGGATTTGTAGATTTAGAAGCCCTGAAAGTGATGGCTATATCCAGCTTAGATAGCTACCACGTTACTCAGCAACAGGGGCGTATGGCTTACGCAAAACCTGAGCTACCGCCACGAATCAACACGCCTTCGCGTTAAGGCAAGATTAAGGGTAGCAGATATCGTCTATAATATTGGCGAGGAATCTAGATCAAGGTTTACCCGTTTTTACTTTGACGATCTAAAAAGATTGAGTAACAGTATAAACAGAGAAAACCTGCCGCATTTGGCAGGTTTTTGCGTTTTAAGACCTTAATAAAAAAGAATCATTTTTGTTTACTGTTTTACGGGAGTTAACTATGAGTGTGGTCAACCGTCGCGATTTTCTTAAATTATCAGGTAGTGCGTTAATCGGCATCACTTTAGGTGGCGTTGCATTACAAGCGCAAGCTCAAGAACGTATTTCAGTAAATGACCCCACAGCCAAAGCACTGAAATACACAAACAAGTCGACAACAGAAGGCGCTAAGTGCGCTGGTTGTATGTACATTCAGGGCAAAGACGGTGATGATTGGCGCCCTTGTGCCATTTTCCCCGGCAAAAATGTGAATGCCAACGGCTGGTGCAGTGCTTGGGTTAAAAAGCCAGGCTAGTTCCTGGCATAATTTGCGTTGAACACTTAAAGAACATCGCAGGCTTGCAAACACACGCCTGCGTGTTTTAATTCAGCGGCTGTGCGGGCGCATTAAGCTCAGGGTCATCAAAACGAGAAGACCAGAAATGCGGCGTCATATCCACCTCTCTTGCCTGCTCTAATCCATATCCCACTTGTAGTACTTTGGCGTCTTGCCACTGGCCACCTAGTACACTAAAGCCGACGGGTAAGCCTGATACTTTGCCCATGGGAATAGTCACATGGGGGTAACCGGCAATGGCCGCCAAATAACCAATGCCTAAGAAGCCAACCGGTGAGTGGTCGCCGTAAACGGCATCAATCATAAACGCTGGGTTATTGCTCGGCGCCACGATAACATCCACTTGATTGTCGGCCAGTAGCTTATCTAAGCCCTCTGTACGAGTGGCATTTCTTACATACGCCAAAGCCGTTTGATACTGCTCACCCGTTGTACCTTCAGTGGCTTGAGCCTTTTCAAAAATTGACACATCAAACAGGCTTAGTTCACGTTCACTTTGCTTGTGAAGCGCGATTAAGCTCGCTAAATCTCGGGCAGGAATATCGGCTGGGCTACTGTGTAAGTAGTCGGCAATGGTGTCTTTAAACTCAGCAAGTAACACGTGATAGGAATGGCCCCAGAACTCGCTCTCCAACGAAAACGCCTCAATATCGACCAAGGTAGCGCCTTGTTGCTCAAGATAGGCCAAGCTTGCATTAAATGCCGCCACAATATCAGGGTTATCACCTTGGGCAAAACGCGCAACACCGATGGTCATCCCGTTTAAATCGGCAGAGGTCGGTATCAAAGACATCGTGGGCCGCGCATCAGACTGTGTAGCGACATCATTTGGGTCAACCGAAGCCATTACGTCTGCCATTAATGCTGCGTCTACTACGGTTTGCACCATAGGTCCGGCGGTATCTTGTGTACTTGAAATCGGCACAATGTGTGTGCGAGACAATAACCCTACCGTGGGTTTAAAACCCACAACGCCGTTCATAGCGCTTGGGCAAATAATAGAGCCATTGGTTTCTGAGCCAATGGCCAGTGAACTCAAGCGCGCCGCCATGGCAGCACCAGAGCCTGATGACGAACCACAAGCAGATCGATTCAGCATATGAGGGTTGCGAGTTAGCCCACCGACGGCACTCCAACCACTAATAGACGACTCAGAACGAAAATTTGCCCATTCAGAGAGGTTGGTCTTGCCTAGAATAATGGCGCCAGCAGCGCGCAATTGCGCGATAATGGGGGCGTCGCGGTGCGTGTTATTATTAAGTAACGCAATAGAGCCTGCGGTGGTGGGTAACTCTTTGGTTTCAATGTTGTCTTTCACCAAAACGGGGATGCCGTGGAGCGGCCCGAGAATGTCGCCCTTATCACGAAGCGCGTCTAACTTTTTCGCTTCATCGAGAGCATGAGGATTAAGACGCAAAATACTGTTTATCTTGCCATCCACCTGTTCAATACGAGTAAGATAACCCTGTACTAAATCTGCGGAGTTGAGTTGGCTGTTAGCGATGGCTTGAGCCTGTGCTTGTGCTGAGGCATCAAGCCAAGCGAGTGTAGCTTGGGATGTGGTTAGCGCTGCTTGTACCTGTTGTTCAGCGGAGTGAGTGGTGGGATCACCACAACCAGACAACGAGAGGAGTGAAGCTAAAGTCAACGCGATAGCAGTGCCAGGCTTTGCTCTCCCCAAAGCGGTGTGAGTTAACATGGTGCCGTCCTTATTATCATTACGTCACATCAAGTAACATAAGTTTATTATGTCAAAATTCACCATGACACAGCCCACTCACTTGTACAAGTTTCCAGCAGCGCTTTCTTTTTTTAAGTGTAAAACCACGGCGCATTAGGCCATAACGCAATTACAGCCGGTTATTGCGACGCCAACGGTTGTTGTGAGACTGGGTCTAGCTTATTGAACAAATTAGTCAGCGCGTACTTGTCGAGCAACGCTTGATAACGACCGTCTTTGATCATTTCCGTCAATACGCGGTTAAAACCCTCACGCAACGTCGGGTCGAGAATACCAGCCCGATACGCACTCACAGGAAACAAGGGATGTATATCGGTTTCACTTTGAAACGCTTTCGGCATTTGATGCTTTAAATAGCCGAAAATATGCCGGTCCATTATGGCCACATCGACACTTCCATGGAGTAATAAGCTCGCTTGACGCGCTTGCTGAGGCATTTCCAGATAGGCGCCATGCTGTTCAATCAAACGTCCAAATTCAGGCCCCAGAACAACGTGAGCGGTTTGAAAAGCCACAATACTGTATGGGCTTAGATCACCGATAGCGTCGAGCTGAATATGCCTACGGTGCAAGGTAATAGCAGCATTTTGATACACCACATAAACACGACTAAACACCGCTGGGTCAATATCATGCCTTTCGTTCATGGTGAGGCCAATGTCAGCGCTGTGGCTTTTCAGTAGCGCAGCAGTGCGGCCAAATGGTACGAAAATAGGCGTCATTTCGTGCCCAAGCTCTTTTAAAATTGCGTTGACCAAATCCAATTCAAAGCCACTTTGTGTGTCTGCGACAATGTAGGGAGGCTTAGTCCACCCCGCCAGTACCTCTACCTCTCTGGCCGAAGCATGGCCCACAATCATCAAAGAAAGTGTCAATATCGCGATTAATCGCATGATTCACCCAACACAGAAAGCCACCCATAGCATTTTGAAACACAAAGACTTTTTCAAACAAAAAAAGGAAGCCGTTGCATAATTTAGACACCGCAAAACCAGCATCTGATTTTGCCTATTCCTAATCCTTGCTACACTAGCGGCAAAGATCAACGTTTAGGTAGCAAGAAATGCCTTGGTTACAACTAAAGATTAATACGGAAGCAGAAAAAGCCGAACAAATTGGTGAAATGTTGTCCGCCAATGGGGCGCAGGCCGTGACGTTCGTCGACGCCAAAGACACGCCCATGTATGAACCAAAACCTGGCGAAGTCATGCTCTGGCCAGATACCCAAGTAGTGGGGTTATACGAAGCCACCGACGATATGGCAGCTATTGTAAAACGCCTTGAACAAGCCAAAATTCTGGGTAAAAACTTTAACCACAAAATTGACCCACTCGAAGATAAAGACTGGGAGCGCGAATGGATGGATAACTTTCATCCAATGCAATTTGGCGAACGTTTGTGGATCTGCCCAAGCTGGCGTGACATTCCCGATCCCGATGCGGTGAATGTGATGCTTGACCCGGGCCTAGCATTTGGTACTGGTACTCACCCAACAACCGCATTGTGTTTACGTTGGCTCGACAGCCAAGACCTTGAAGGTAAAACCGTTGTCGATTTCGGCTGTGGCTCTGGCATTTTGGCCCTTGCCGCACTGAAATTAGGAGCCAAACGCGTGATTGGTATCGATATCGACCCTCAAGCACTGCTGGCTTCCACCGAAAATGCCAAACGCAATGGTGTTGATGACCGACTCGAAGTGTATCTACCTGAACACCAACCAACGCTCGAAGCCGATATGGTGATGGCCAATATTTTGTCTGGCCCGTTACTAGACCTTCAACCAGTGATTACGGGTTATTGCCGCTCAGGCGGTAAAATTGTGTTGTCTGGCATACTCGCCGAACAGGTTCAACGCATCGAAACCGCCTATCAGACCGATTTAACCCTTGAAAAGAGTGCGATTGAGGGCGAATGGGCACGGGTTTCAGGGGTGAAAATCTAACCATTCGTCTCAAATTTATGCAGACTAGTCATTGAGCTATGTCTGCATAGTCTTTCATCAAACATCACCAAGCTCATTGATTTCACTACACTATTCCTGTCATAGAAGTGTAACTTGGTCAACGGAAGCCCATTTTGTCAAGCCCTCCGAGCGAAATTTTGTGTGATTTTTAGCCTTTTCAAGGCTTGCGAAAACACGTACACTTAGCGCCCCGTTTTAGCCATGCGGTTATTTTTCGCGCAATTATTGTTTGTTTATTATGCGGATTGGTAGTTACACGCTTGAAAACAATTTGATGCTTGCGCCTATGGCGGGCGTCACGGATCGTCCATTCAGACAGCTCTGCAAACGCATGGGCGCAGGGTTAGTTGTATCTGAAATGTTGTCGAGTAATCCACGTGTGTGGAACACTGCCAAATCGATGCAGCGAATGGACCACAGTGGCGAAGAAGGTATTCGCTCTGTGCAAATTGCGGGTGCGGACCCAGAGCTAATGGCAGAAGCCGCGCGCTTCAACGTCAGTAATGGTGCTCAGATTATTGATATTAATATGGGCTGTCCGGCGAAAAAGGTAAACAAAAAGCTCGCGGGCTCTGCCTTGTTGCAGTACCCCGAGTTGGTTGAGTCAATTGTGAAGGCCGTTGTTAACGCAGTTGATGTACCTGTGACCTTAAAAATACGCACTGGCTGGAACACAGAAAATCGCAATGGTGTCGATATTGCCACCATTGCTGAGCAAAACGGCATACAGTCGCTTGCGGTTCATGGGCGAACCCGAGCTTGTATGTACAAGGGTGAAGCTGAATACGACACCATTCGCGCAATCAAAGCGGCGGTTTCGATTCCTGTCATCGCGAATGGCGATATCACTTCACCGCAAAAAGCCAAGGAAGTGCTGACATACACTGGTGTAGACGGCGTTATGGTTGGGCGAGGCGCTCAAGGTAACCCTTGGATATTCCGAGAAATTCGCCATTACCTGGAAACTGGCGAATTACTCGCAAGTCCAACTCTGGATGAGCAACATCAGGTATTGCAAGAGCATATAACCAACGTGCAAGCGTTTTACGGTGGTGTGAACGGCGTTCGCATTGCTCGTAAACACGTAGGCTGGTATTTGTCGGAACACGATACGGATCGCAACTTCCGCAAACAATTCAATGCAATCGAGCAGGCAGATGCCCAGCTAATGGCTATTGACACTTATTTTAACGCGCTGCGTCGCGGTGAAACCCGACAGATTTCACCCGCAGCTTAGTACTGACTAACAAAAGAGCAAAATTGTATTATGTTCGATCAAAACGTGACATCTCCTTTTACGACTACTGTAACAACGCCTTCTCAAACTCAAGCGCAAAAGCCATTGCGCGACTCAGTTAAGCAAGCAGTTAACAAGTATCTTAAGCAGCTGGACAACACAAACATCGACAACCTGTACGAATTGGTACTGGCTGAAGTTGAAGCGCCGCTACTAGAAGAAGTCATGACCTTCACCCGCGGCAACCAAACACGCGCTGCCATCATGATGGGTATCAACCGTGGCACACTTCGCAAGAAGCTTAAGCAATACGGCATGAACTAAGAATTCCGGGCTTTGCCCACTCCAAGAGCACCAATAGGTGCTCTTTTTTGTTCTACTCTTTATTAACTCAAGTTAGCCTACAGCAAGAAACCACTATGCAAACGCCAAAACCCATTAAACGTGCTTTATTAAGTGTCTCTGATAAAACCGGTATTGTAGATCTTGCCCAAGCTCTGCATAACGCCGGCGTTGAACTGCTTTCTACAGGCGGTACGGCCAAGTTGCTCGCCGAGCAAGGTCTACCTGTCATTGAAGTGTCAGACCATACTGGTCACCCTGAAATTATGGACGGTCGTGTAAAAACCCTTCATCCAAAAATCCACGGCGGTATCTTAGGTCGTCGCGGTAAAGATGAAGGTGTGATGGAAGAGAACAACATTTCGGTCATCGACCTAGTTGTAGTTAACCTATATCCGTTCGCCGCAACCGTAGCAAAAGACGATTGCACACTTGAAGACGCAATTGAGAACATCGATATTGGCGGCCCTACCATGGTGCGCGCTGCTGCGAAAAACCACAAAGATGTCACGATTGTGGTAAATGCGAACGACTATACTCGTGTGCTTGCTGAAATGGGTGAGAACAACGGCTCATTAACGTACGCTACGCGTTTCGATTTGGCGATTAAAGCATTCGAGCACACGGCTGAATACGACGGCATGATTGCTAACTATTTCGGCGCGCGATTGGAAAGCACTGAGTGTGAAGAAGATTGCGATCACGAACACAGTGAATTCCCACGTACTTACAACGTACAAATGACCAAGAAGCAAGACTTACGCTACGGTGAAAACAGCCACCAGAGCGCAGCATTTTACGTTGAGAACCAGATTCAAGAAGCATCTGTGGCGACTGCTACTCAGCTTCAAGGTAAAGAGTTGTCGTTCAACAACATCGCTGACACTGACGCTGCACTTGAGTGTGTAAAAGAGTTTGAAGAACCGGCTTGTGTTATCGTAAAACACGCAAACCCTTGTGGTGTTGCGCTGGGTGATACGATCCTCGAAGCCTATGACCGCGCCTACAAAACCGACCCAACGTCTGCGTTTGGTGGCATCATTGCGTTCAACCGCGAATTAGATGCAGATACAGCCAAAGCAATTATCGACCGTCAGTTTGTAGAAGTGATCATTGCCCCCACTATTTCTGATGCAGCGGTTGAAGTAGTAGCCGCGAAGAAGAACGTGCGCCTACTTGCTTGCGGCAGCTGGGCAGGCCAATTGACCGACGGTTATGACTTCAAACGCGTTAACGGTGGTTTGCTGGTTCAAGAACGCGACTTCGGCATGGTTGAACAAGAAGACCTTCAAGTAGTGAGCAAACGCCAACCTACTGAAGCTGAACTCAAAGACCTATTGTTCTGCTGGAAAGTAGCGAAATACGTGAAATCAAACGCCATTGTGTACTGCAAAGACAGCATGACTATTGGTGTGGGCGCAGGCCAGATGAGCCGTGTTTATTCGGCCAAAATAGCCGGTATTAAAGCCGCTGACGAAAACCTAGAAGTTGCAGGCTCGGTAATGGCATCTGATGCCTTCTTCCCATTCCGTGATGGAATCGACGCGGCGGCTGCTGCAGGCATTAAAGCCGTTATCCAGCCAGGCGGTTCAATGCGTGATGAAGAAGTCATCGCAGCTGCTGACGAACACGATATTGCTATGGTGTTCACTGGCATGCGTCACTTCAGACACTAAGCTCATACCGTCACAACCATGACGTAAAAGTAACACAATCCTATTCGTTGGGATTGTGTTACGCTGGTTGCTGAATCAATCATCAATCGAGGATAAGTGATGTCTACATTTAGCCGTTGGATGTTAGCTACAGTATTAAGTACCAGTGCGTTGCAGGTGTCTGCTGATGCGATTACCGATGCGGTTGCATCTAGTGATCGCCCAGCACAAGCCAAGGTGCGCGATGAATATCGTCACCCACAACAAACCTTGCGCTTTTTTGGCATTGAGCCCAACATGACCGTGGTTGAGATTTGGCCCGGTGGTGGATGGTATACCGATATTCTAGCGCCGCTACTGGCTGAAAATGGTGAGTTAATCGCCGCTCACTTTTATGTTGAGAGTGACGAA
Source organism: Alteromonas sp. ABE4_545 (assembly GCF_056161325.1). Taxonomy (NCBI): domain Bacteria; kingdom Pseudomonadati; phylum Pseudomonadota; class Gammaproteobacteria; order Alteromonadales; family Alteromonadaceae; genus Alteromonas; species Alteromonas sp. ABE4_545. The sequence continues at coordinate 108,443 of NZ_JBSWYY010000003.1, read as the reverse complement.
GGCTACTATGCTCGCTCTTTAAAGAGCTTTAAAGAGAAGCTCGCTAACTACCCACCGTATAAAAACATCACGCTCAGTGCGTTCCACCCTCAAAAAGCCACAGACATTGCCCCCGCTGGCTCAGTTGATGCTGTGCTTACCTTCCGCAATGTTCACAACTGGTATATGGGTGAGAAAGAAAAAAGCATTGAAGCCGCGTTTGCATCTTTCTACAAAGCCTTAAAGCCAGGTGGTGTATTAGGTGTAGTGGATCACCGTTTGCCAGAATCGGCCGACGACAGCGCTCAAGAGCGCAGTGGTTACATGAAAGCATCAGTAGTCATTGCCGCTGCGGAAAAAGCGGGCTTTACCTTAGCAGCAAGTAGCGAAGTGAATGCTAACCCACTGGACACCACAGACCACCCTCGCGGCGTGTGGACATTACCACCAAGTTTGCGTTTAGGTGAAGAAAACCAAGCCCACTATTTGGCGATTGGTGAAAGCGACCGAATGACCCTTAAATTTGTAAAACCCGAATAGGTTACGGACAAAATTAATGAAAGTATTGGTAATTGGCGGCGGTGGCCGCGAACATGCGCTGGCTTGGAAAGCAGCACAATCTCAACAAGTAACAGAGGTGTTTGTTGCGCCGGGCAATGCGGGGACAGCAATTGAACCCAAACTGACCAATGTGGACATTTCAGCCACAGACGTTGCAGGTTTACTCGCGTTTGCAAAAGCGCAAGCCGTTGAACTGACCATTGTTGGTCCAGAAGCGCCACTGGTAATTGGTGTTGTTGACGCGTTCCAAGCTGAAGGGTTAACTATCTTTGGCCCAACCGAAGGTGCGGCACAACTAGAGGGCTCTAAAGCCTTTACCAAAGACTTTTTAGCACGCCACAATATCCCAACTGCAGACTATCAAAACTTTACTGAAATCGACCCAGCTATTGCTTATGTGCGAGAAAAGGGTGCGCCGATTGTAGTTAAAGCCGATGGCTTAGCGGCAGGTAAAGGCGTGATTGTGGCCATGACGCTGGAAGAAGCCGAAGAGGCCATTCGCGATATGTTGGCGGGGAATGCGTTTGGTGATGCCGGCAGCCGTGTCGTTATCGAAGAATTCCTTGATGGCGAAGAAGCCTCGTTCATCGTGATGGTCGATGGTAAAAATGTGGCGCCTTTTGCCACCAGCCAAGACCACAAACGCATGGGTGACGGCGACTCTGGCCCGAATACAGGCGGTATGGGTGCATACTCTCCTGCACCGGTTGTTACACCAGACATCCACCAGCGCATTATGGATGAAGTCATTAACCCAACCGTTGCGGGTATGGCCGAAGAGGGTTATCCCTACGTTGGCTTTTTGTATGCGGGCTTGATGATCATGGCCGATGGCACGCCAAAAGTGATTGAATACAACTGTCGTTTTGGTGATCCAGAAACACAGCCAATCATGTTGCGTTTGCAAAGCGACATTGTTGAGCTTTGCATAGACGCATGTAAAGGCGAACTAGCAGGCAAAACCATCAACTTTGACCCCCGTGCTGCGGTAGGTGTGGTGTTAGCGGCGGGTGGTTACCCGGCTGACTACAACAAAGGCGATGTAATTTCCGGCTTAGACGCCGCTGCAGAACTCGACGGTAAAGTCTTCCATGCTGGCACATCTTTGAAAGACGGCAAAGTCGTGACTAACGGCGGCCGTGTACTTTGTGCAACCGCACTAGGTAACACCGTGACCGAAGCTCAAGCTCAAGCGTATAAGCTCACCAAAGCCATTAGCTGGCAAGATGTGTACTATCGCAACGACATTGCGTACCGCGCTATTGCTCGTGAGAACGGCTAACCAAACCTGACTATATAGACAAGGCGGTGATAACACCGCCTTTTTTCTATTCCTCATGAATTACTCGTGAATGCGTAGCCACTCAGCACACTGAGTGAAAAACCATAAAAATGAGCCTTTATGTTGCGAAACAAAGGGTAAAATACTCTAACTCACCTAAAAAACCGTAAAACATGATACGTCGAGCTGTATAGACTCAATTCACCGCAAATGCTATTATCCCGAGCCTAAGAAAGCGCCAGAGATGTGCGCCACGTCGTGATATAGATAAAAGATCAGCGGGAAGATAATTGTCAAAATGGATGTGTGTTTTACTATTAGTGATATTGCCTCCTGGCAATTTGGTAAAAGCAGCGCTGAATCGCCCACATCTGCATTACCAGCATTAGATGCAAAAGGGTGGCCGAAGTTAGAATGGGTTCCTCCTATGCAACGCCGTCGCCTCTCGCCTTTTATGAAAATGGCACTTCATTGTGCTCATGAAGTCACAAATAATCTCGACACGCCATTACAGTCTGTTTTTGCTTCTCGTCATGGCGATCTAACGAAGACATCACGCTTACTCACTGATCTTGCTCGCAAAGAGGCGCTGTCGCCTACAGAGTTTAGTTTATCGGTACACAATGCCGTGTCAGGGCTGTTCTCAATACTAAGCAAAAACGAACAACCTAGTACAACCATAGCGGCTGGCGAGAATACCTTCATTATGGGGCTTATCGAGGCGAGTGTGCGGTCAGCAGCGCACAACGAGCCAGTTTTATTTGTTTTAGTAGACCAAGCCATGCCCGTACCTTTTGATACATTTGCCGGTGAGTCTCAAGAAAGCTACGCAATAGCGATGGTGATAAATACCCACCCAACAGACAACAGTACGTACCGTTTAACGCGCAAAACAGCAGGTGCAAAAACTTCGCCTCAAGCACCATTCGCTATACAATTTATGGCACAACACTCTGCCCATCATCAATGTATTACGCTTAGTAGCGAGACAACTGCCTGGCAATTGGAGGTGGTACAATGATGAAATCACTGAATTACCTCTGGCGAGTATTTGCTACTGGAGTGTGCTTTTCAACATTTGGTTTGGGCGGCCTGTTGTTGTCTATCACGGTTATTCCTATTTTAAACCTGACGATTAGAGAAAAAGAAAAACGCCAACGAATTTCACGTCATTTGGTTCAACGTACCTTTGGCTTTTTTCTCGCCATTATGGCCGCGTTAGGGGTAGCAAAATTTACCATCAAAGACCGTGAGTACTTGGCTTCATTGAAAGGCAAGTTGGTGATGGCAAATCACCCGTCTTTGATCGACGTAGTGGTGCTTATTTCGTTGATCCCCAATGCCGATTGTGTGATCAAATCAGCATTGTTACGAAACCCATTTATGCGCCAAATCATCAAGGCTACGGGCTATATAAGTAACGGCGATCCCGAAGCTGTTTTACTCGCCTGTGAGCAAACACTCAACAAAGGCAACAATCTCATTATTTTTCCTGAGGGCACACGAACCACCCCTGGGCATCCACCCAAATTACAACGCGGAGCGGCCAGCGTAGCCCTGCGATGTCAGGCCGACGTAGTCATCCTCAATATTCGCGTATTCCCAACCACACTCACAAAAGATAAACAGTGGTATCAGGTGCCAGAAAAACGATTTACCTTTAGTGTGGCAGTGAGTAACAATGCCCCTCGACCCCAAACAACAACAACAATAAGTAAAGACACGCGTCATTACACGCGTGTGCTTGAAGAATTTTTAACTAAGGAAGTACAGCAATATGAGTGAGTTAAAGCTCGAACTAAAAACACTCATCATCGAAACGCTCGATTTAGAAGACATCACGCCGGAAGACATTGTCGATGAAGAACCCCTGTTTATTGACGGATTAGGGCTCGATAGCATTGATGCTTTGGAATTAGGCCTTGCATTGAAAAAACACTTTGATGTGAAAATAGACGCGAATTCAGCAGAAACCAAAGCTCACTTCGCTACGATCAACAGCTTGGCCGCCTTTATAGAAACACAAAAGCAATAAATTATGAAAACACAAGACGAAATTTTCCAAATGCTCTCGGACGTGCTTGTTGAAGACTTTGAAATTGAAGCAGACGACATTCACGCTGAAGCGAACTTATATCAGGACCTAGATCTAGACAGCATTGATGCGATTGACTTGGTTGTAAAACTACGCGAAATCACTGGCAAGAAAATTGAAGCCGAAGCCTTCAAAAAAGTACGCACAGTGCAAGACGTTATCAACGAAGTTGATAAACTCATTAATTCATAATGATGAAACGAGCGCTACTGTGGGCGTCTATGCTTATCGCCATATTTTACCCTGTGGTGGTATATTTTGGCATCCAGCTTTTTGATGCCCGTTGGTTGGCGCTAGTGTTATTTTCGATACTCGTTGCTAGGCTCGTGTTACAAACATCACCGTTTCCCAAAGCGATGAAGCTTGTACTTGGCGCAAGTTGCTTAATTCTGCTGACGAGTGTTACCCACAACACCTCGTTTGGTATTAAAGCCTATCCCATCCTTATCAACCTCGGATTGCTGGCAATATTTGCACTGTCATTGAGGCAAAAGCAATCCATGATAGAACGGTTGGCGCGATTGAAAGAGCCCGACCTGCCCGAGCGCGGTGTGCACTATACCCGGAAGGTTACTAAAGTATGGTGCGTATTCTTTGCTGTTAATGCAACTATCAGTGCCTACACCGCGGCTTTCCTGACATGGGAAGCGTGGACATTTTACAATGGGTTTATTGCGTATATCGCAATCGGTTGCCTTTTTGCCGGTGAATGGCTAGTTAGACAAATTATAAAGATCAAAGAGGCGTAACGTGTTCTCTCAAGTTAACAAGGCAGTATTGTTTCTGCTGAATGAACACTCGATTTCATTTTCGCAATGGCAACAGGCTGTCAACTTATACAGAGCCAAGGTGAAAGCTTGGCTGGCACAAAACAACGCGCCAACCTCAGTGTTGCTATTCAGCCCTTGTCCATATGAGTTTTCAGTCCGTCTTTTTGCCCTTGCACAAGAAAATGTCAACGTGGTGCTCCCCCCCAATCCACAGCCCGATACATTGGCGCAATTGAGTCAGTTCGCCAGCGGGTTTTCGGGTACGGTTGAGTGCCCTGACAGCTTGTTCAATATTGAATCCTTGGTTACTGACAACCAAGATGCACTTCACCTAGATGATGAAATTCACTGGCCAGAAACATCGACGTTAACATTTTTTACGTCTGGCTCCAGTGGCATGGCAAAGCCAATTGAGAAACATTGGTGGCAGATAAACCGAGAAGTCGACAACCTGCTTGAGCATTTTGACATGGCTGCATCGCACTTTATCAGTACGGTGTCACACCAGCATATCTATGGGTTGTTGTTTAAGCTGCTCGTTCCTCTCAAACAGGGCGCGTGCATTCTGCCCCAATGTTTGTTTCCAGAAGATATCTTGGCGCAGTGTCAAAAGGCTAACGTACAACGTGCTATTTTGGTATGTAGCCCAGCTTTTTTGCAACGCCTTTGTCTCGATAATGTGCTCATCGATTACCAACAAAAAATAGCGATGCTGCTGTCTTCCGGTGCGCCATTAGCCGACGCCTGTGCAAAAATGATCATGCAGCAACTCAATGTGCCCGTAACCCAAATATACGGCAGCACCGAAACGGGTGGGATTGCACATCGACAAGTGATAAACGGCAATGAATATTGGCAGCCTTTTGCAGGCATTACACTGAGTCACCACGCCCATGACCAACGACTCATACTGCAATCCATTTATCTGTCAGAGCCTTCACGTACACTTGATGACAAAGGTGCATTAAATGAAAAAGGGGAGTTTACTTTATTGGGGCGGGCCGACCGTACCGTGAAAGTAGAAGACAAACGGGTAGATCTAGAACATATGGAGTCGTGTTTACGCGACAATGCATGGATTCAAGAATGTCGACTACTTATGCTCAACGGCCAAAGAGCGCAATTAGCGGTGGTTGTTACATTAACCACTTCTGGTGTACAAGCATTGGAAGAACAGGGTAAACGACACCTCACCCAAACTCTTAAAACCCATTTATTGCAGCAGTTTGAACTCGTTTGTTTGCCCAAAAAGTGGCGTGTAGTGACTGCACTACCGTATAACTCTCAGGGCAAATTGATCGCGTCAGAATTGGAGGCTTTATTTTGACAACCCTTCACCATATTACGCCTCAAGTACGCTCAGTTGAGCACACAGAAGCCGGCGCGAATCTTCAAATATTCGCCGATGAGTCGCTCGACTATTTTGCTGGTCACTTTCCACAACAGCCTATTCTCGCGGGCGTTGTGCAGTTGCATTGGGCGGTACAATACGCATTCGAACATCTGTCGTTGACTTCACATGTTGTAGAGAGTGTAGAGGTACTTAAATTTCAGGTTGTGATTCCACCTAATACTGAGTTGACCTTGTCACTGACAAAAAAAGCGGCGAATAAATTCACGTTTAGTTATTCATCTGCATTAGGCGTACATGCCTCAGGAAGGGTTAAAGTCTGTGAGTAAGTATTGCTTTATCATTCCCAATTACAATCATCACCAACATATTGAACACGTTATCGAGCAACTCAGCGAGTTCAATTTACCCGTACTGTTGATTGATGATGGCAGTGCAGAGGAAACCCAACACGTATTACAAGCGGTGGCTGCAAGCCATCAACATGTAACCCTACTTCGCCATGAACACAACCAAGGGAAGGGCGGCGCGGTGCAAACCGGTTTATTGGCCGCTTTTAAACAAGGCTTTGACTACGCAATACAAGTCGACGCAGATGGCCAGCATTGTATCAGTGACATTAGTGCCATGTTGGCTATCAGCCAACAGCATCCTCAAGCGGTGGTAAGCGGCAAGCCATTGTTTGATGACAGCATTCCCAAGCACCGTTTTATCAGTCGGTATATTACGCATTTTTGGGTTTGTATCGAAACCCTTTCAACCTCGCTGGCCGATACCATGTGTGGTTTTAGAGTGTATCCATTAAAAGCCTGTATCCAGTTAATGGATAAAACCTCGCTCGGAAAAAGAATGGATTTCGACATCGAAATCTTAGTTCGACTGTATTGGCAAGGGGAAAGGGTGATTTTCCATCCCACTAAGGTGATATACCCAGAAGACGGAGCTTCTCACTTTAAACTAGTTAAAGACAATGTGTTGATTTCTTGGATGCATACACGCTTGTTTTTTGGCATGTTACCGCGCATCCCCAAGTTATTAGCGCGTAAGTGGACACGGCACGAATGACGCACTCAACCCATTGGTCCAATATACAAGAACGAGGCAGTGTGTTTGGTATGCGCCTGTTGTTGGCTATCTACAAATTAGCCGGGCGTCGCGTGTTGTTATTGGTACTGTCTCCCGTTGTTTTTTATTTTTACGTTACCGGCACCCACGCTCGTCAGGCTTCTGCCTCCTTTTTACAACGCGTAAAAGCCGTTAAGCCTGCCACACCCACTGGCTTTTGGGTTGGTTATCAACACTTCTTATCGTTTGCTAATTCCGCATTTGATAAAGTTGATGCATGGCTGGGAAAAATCACCTCAGAAGACATTCATTATACTAACCCAGAGCTATTCCAAGCGCTGAACCAGGATAAACGCGGCGCCATTTTTATTGGCTCGCATTTGGGCAACCTTGAGGTATGCCGAGCGCTGAATGCGAGCAAATACAACACGCCGATCAATGTGTTGGTATTCACTCAACACGCTATTAAATTCAATGCTTTACTGCAAAAAGTAAACCCTGATGTGGGAATAAATATGATTGAGGTCAGTGAACTCGGCCCCGATTTGATGATCTTGCTGAAGGAGAAAATAGACGCGGGCGAATCGCTTGTTATTGTTGGTGATAGAACAAGTACATCAGTAGCGGGTAGGGTAAGTTACGCCCCCTTCTTAGGCCAAGACGCCCCGTTTTCGCAAGGCCCCTTTATTCTTGCGGCATTACTAGAATGCCCTGTGTACTTGCTATTCTGTTTCAAGCAGCAAGCGCGCTATCATGTTATTTTTGAGCGTTTCAGTGACCAGTTGTCGCTACCGAGAAAAACCCGTAAACAAACACTCGCTAATGTCATTAATACCTATGCTGCGCGACTTGAACATCACGCGCTCGCTTATCCTTTGCAATGGTTTAATTTTTATGACTTTTGGCAACAAGATGAACACGTTGCAAGACAAGCAACACCCAAGGAGAGATAATGACAAGCCGTAATATTGTCTTTGGAAATAGTCAATTATCGATAGAAGATATTGTGTCTATCGCCACTAATCATGCCGATGTATCACTGAGCAACGATGAGCAGTTCACACGTAAAATAGATACCGCGGTGGCATTTTTAGATCGGCTATTAGAAGAAGATGGCGTTATCTATGGGGTGACAACTGGTTACGGTGATTCGGTCACACGTGGTGTGCCACTGCACCTCGTCAACGCATTACCCCTTCACCTTTCTCGTTTCCACGGCTGTGGTTTAGGTGATTTTTTCACTGAAACTCAAGGCAAAGCAATATTAGCTGCGCGCTTAGCGTCATTAGCGAAGGGCTACTCTGGTGTAAGTTGGGACCTACTCCATTTGTTAGTTGCCATGGTTAACAACAATATTATTCCCGTTATCCCCCAAGAAGGCTCTGTCGGGGCAAGTGGAGATTTAACCCCGCTCTCTTATGTGGCAGGTGCGCTAGCCGGAGAGCGCGATGTTTATTGTGCAAATGGCCAAATACTTCGCTCTGATCAAGCTTTAGCGTTAGCAGGGCTATCCCCTATTACCTTGCGCCCCAAAGAAGGCCTCGCAATAATGAACGGCACCGCAGTAATGACTGCAATCGCTTGTTTAGCCTTTGACCGAGCCAATTATCTGCAACAAATGTGCAGCCGGGTAACGGCTTTATGTAGCTTAGCCCTCAAAGGCAACAGCAATCACTTTGACGACATCTTATTCTCACTGAAACCGCACAGAGGCCAACAACAAATTGCCTCTTGGATCAGGCAAGATATTAATCATCACAAGCACCCGAAAAATTCGTCGCGACTTCAAGATCGCTACTCTATTCGTTGCGCACCGCATGTTATCGGTGTGCTCGCAGACGCATTACCTTGGCTAAGAACCCTGATCGAAAATGAGCTCAATTCAGCCAACGACAACCCGTTAATCGACGGTGAAGGCGAACACGTGCTGCACGGCGGCCATTTTTACGGTGGTCATATTGCAATGGCAATGGATACACTGAAAACCGCGGTTGCTAACCTCGCAGACTTGGCAGATCGCCAGCTCGCCTCCTTGGTAGATACTCGCTATAACAATGGTTTGCCGTCGAATCTGAGCGGCGCCGACGAAGCAACACGCTTCATCAACCACGGCTTTAAAGCGGTCCAGATTGGCGCGTCAGCTTACACAGCAGAAGCGCTTAAACTCACCATGCCAGCCAGTGTCTTTTCCCGTTCAACAGAGTGCCATAATCAAGATAAAGTGAGCATGGGGACTATTGCGGCACGTGATGCATTACGTGTATTACAGCTCACAGAGCAAGTCATTGCCAGTACCTTACTGGCCGCAGTACAAGGGTTGAGACTGCGCATTGAGAATGATGAAATCGCGAAAGACGCGTTAACATCTGGTGTTGTAGAAATGTACGACGATATTACTGGCTTTTTCGATAAGCTTGTCGATGATCGTCCGCTAGACAATCTACTGCGCTTCACCGTTGATGCCATTCAACAAAAACGCTGGAACATTTATGAATAGCCGAAAGAGTTTACTAAGCGCACACGCTGTCATTGAAATCCCATTCCATGATTGCGACCCTATGAACGTGGTTTGGCATGGTAATTACCCGCGCTACTTAGAAGTGGCGCGCTGTGAACTGCTGCGAAAGTTTAACTATGACTACCCACAAATGGTCGAATCTGGCTATATGTGGCCTATTGTCGACATGCAAATTAAGTATGTCGCCTCAGCCAAGTTTACACAGAAAATTGTCGCCACTGCCTATTTGAAAGAGTATGAGAACCGAATAAAAATTGATTATCTTATCACTGATGAGGCGTCAGGCAAAGTCATTACCAAGGCCTATACCGTTCAAGTGGCCGTTGACATCCAATCTCAAGAACTTCAGTTTGTCAGCCCTGACGCTCTGTTAACACGGTTAAAAGAGGTATTGTAATGCGAGCTTTTGCCTGCCTTATTGCTGGCTTATTTAGCGTACTGTGCGCGGCCGCAACTCAAAACACAAGCGACGAACTCACGCTCCCTAATTTCGTTGTAAAAATGGGTGAGAAAGGCAGGTTTACACAACAAAAGTACTTTGCAAAATTGTCCAAACCCTTTGAGTCAAAAGGGTACTTTGTGCTGGCCCAAGACGAGCTGGAATGGGTAACCGAAACACCAGTAAAACAACGCTTAGTGTTCAGAAACGGTCAAGTGAACATGACAAACGCGGCCGGTGTGTTAGAACCGGTACAAGGCGCGCAACCTTTTGTTGCCGTGCTTGCGGCCATGCTTTCGAGTGATATTGCCGCACTGCGCTCACATTTCAGCATCTCTGCAACGAGTGATACGTGTGCTCAACTGCTTCCCAAACAAGGAGCGTTAGCATCGGTGTTCAGTCAAATTGAGATGTGCACTGACAATCTTTCATCGTCGATAACTTTGCACGACAGTGGCGGTAATCGCACTGTGATCACGCTCGCGCCCCAATAAAGGAAACCACATGCGCAAAGGAACGCTCGTCTTTATTACGGTTTTCAGTTTTGTGGTCATCGCGGCGTTGGTCAAAGCGTTGACGACGCCAATTTCCTTTTCTGCCAACATATTAGCCACGCTACCTTCGCAAAACCAAGGAATAGTCGCAGAAGCTGACAATGCGTTTTCTACTTTACTCACAGAAAAAGTGATATTTTCGGTATCCGGCAAAAATGCTGAGCCAGTGTATGATGCACTTTCTTCTATCCTAACTAACGCCAATTTGGTTTTAACGCAGCCCTCGAATGAGGCCTTGCCAGAAATTGCGTCAATTTATACCGACCACCCGCATTCTTTAATGACACCCGAATTTGAGCTGGCGCTGCGCTCTTCAGACGACATGCTTGCGTATTTTTCTCACTTTCTTTCGCAAGCTTCATCACCCTTTGTATCAGAGACAATCAATGCCGATCCCAGCTTTAACACCGCGGGCTTTATCCAAGATTTATTACGAAAAAATCAGAACTTCACATTGTTAGACAATCGTCTGTTGCTGTCTCATCAGTCGGAGAACATCTATTTTATTATTGCCCAACTGCCCAAAGGGCAAGCACAAGAGCCTGTTGAATTAATCAATTATTTAGTTGAACAAGTTCACGCGCTACAAACTGCATATCCAGGCGTTCACTTACGCTATTCTGGCGCTCCTTTTCACAATGCCGAAAATACACTGCTGGCAAAGCGCGAAACTACGACTTTTGGTCTGTTGAGTCTGCTGATGGTAGCACTGCTACTCTTTGGCGCATTGAGAACATGGAAGGCATTTTTATTAGCACATTTGTCTATCGTCACTGCGGTGATAGGGGGAGGCTGTGCCGTTGTATTAGTGTTCAATGATATCCACGTTTTAAGCTTAGTATTTGGTGTAACCCTCATCGGTATTGCGATCGATTATTGTCTACACCGGCTGGTTCATGAAAGTGCTGACAATGAAGCCAGAACTCAATTAAACGGCGCTATTACTTTTGGTTTTTTCACCACGGCTCTGGGCTATGTGAGTTTTTGTTTTACATCGGTTGCACTACTAAGCCAAGTTGCCATTTTTGTTATCGCGGGCCTGACCTTTGCGTGGTTATTTACTCTGTTAGTGATACCCAATTGGATCACGCCAACTTCCGTTGTACTCAATCAAACGTTTTTACAATGCTGCCAATCAATAGGCAGACAATTTAAACAGGGTCAGCGGTATTCGCGCTCAATTGGCATAAGCCTGCTGCTGTTACTTGTGCTGGGCTGGGCATTGTTAATGCCCCAGTTTAGCGCTGATGTACGCCAGCTCAATGCCAGTAGTGCATTGTTAAAGCAGAACGAGCAATACCATTTCTCTTTGCTCAACGGCGATGAAAAACGGTTTCTGATTGTCGCTAATTCATTAGAAAAAGCATTACAAACCGAAGAGGCGATTGCCCAAAGACCTGAACTTCAACATGCCGACATTCACATTCAAGGGTTAAGTCAATGGCTCTCGTCACAGTACAAGCAACGCAATAATTACACCCAAATAGCAAAGGCTGCGCAACAAGGCGTTTTTACCGAGGTCGACAATTATCTAGCTGAACCTATTACTTTGTCGCAATTTAACCCAATGACGTTGGAAGACTTTGACGGCACGACCCTGTCATCAGTGGTGCATATGTATGTGTACCAAACCGAAGGCCACGTGGTCACATGGGTGGGAGTAAAAGGGCTGTCTAAGGAATTAGAGCAACAACTACTCAACGATTTTGACGGCACGCTATTACGTTACAACAAAGTGGATATGTTAAATCAAGCAATGGCCCACTTGCTGTCACAACTACAGTGGATAGCCCTACTCGCTATGATTATTATCTGCGTGCTAATGGGGGTAGTAAAAGGCCTCGTTTATGGTGTGAAAAGCGCTCTTTTATTGATTCTGATCTGTGGTTTTTCGCTGCTATTCAGTTACCTTATTGACCAATACTTAAGTATTTTCAGTTTACTCGGCGTGATGTTGATTCTCGCACTCTCTGCCGACTATTTTATTTTTTATTCCACTCATAAATACAAAGCGCAAACCCAATATGCAGTCAGCCTATCGGCGTTAACATCGTTATTCGTCTTCGGCATTTTAGTCTTTAGCCAAACCCCGGCGATTCACAGTCTGGGGTTAGTCGTTATGTTTGGCATCATTTTGGTTTCATTATGCGCACCAATGATCGTTAGGGAGAAATCGTGAATTCACAAGCGTTTGATGTAGTCATTATTGGCGCGGGCCCCGCCGGCTCAGTCGCAGGGAGTATGTTAGCCAACAAGGGCTGGAATATTCTCGTTGTTGAAAAAGAACACTTCCCCCGATTCAGTATTGGAGAAAGCTTATTGCCCCAGTGCATGGCATATTTAGACGATGCAGGCCTGTCCGATGTGCTTCATCACTACGCTGATTCATGTGGTTTTCAATTTAAAAATGGCGCCGCCTTCTCAAAACAAGGCGCGGCGACAGCGTTCAATTTCACCGACAAATTCTCTGCTGGCCCAGGTACAACCTATCAGGTCAAGCGCGCAGCTTTCGACCAACTACTAGCCGAAGGCGCCGCACAAAAAGGGGTCACTGTGCGCTTTGGACATCAAGTGGTTTCGGTATCACCTGACGCGATGGAACCTAGCTTGCAAATACTCGACGAACAAGGCGAAACCTATCAAGTTAGTTGTCGATTTATTCTCGACGCCAGTGGGTTTGGACGTGTGTTGCCTCGGTTTCTACAGTTAGACAAAGTCAGCTCCCAACCCACGCGAAAAGCGGTTTTTACCCATATCAAAGATGCCATTGTTGATGAGACTTTCGACCGTAACAAAATACTCATCACCGTACACCCACAGTTTGAAGACATCTGGTATTGGCTGATTCCGTTTTCAGATGGCACGTGTAGCTTAGGGGTTGTGGGGCTACCTGAACAAATTCAATCCGAGGCTGGGCTGCTCACCTGCTTACAGCAACGCGTTGCTGAAACGCCAGAATTGGCGACACTCCTTGCGAACGCAGAGTGGCATCAAGAGGCTCGTGTTATTCAAGGCTACAGTGCCAGCGTTGAAAAGATGCACGGAGAAGGCTTCGCCCTGCTTGGTAATGCGGGTGAATTTCTCGACCCCGTATTTTCCTCTGGGGTAACAATTGCGATTCATTCTGCTTGGTTGATTAGCCCACTGTTAGATCAATATCTCAGAGGTGAACACGTTGACTTTGACGCCCAGTTTGCTCACCCTTTACAACAAGGGATCAACTGCTTTAGAACCTATGTAAACGCATGGTACACCGGACAGTTTCAAACCGTAATATTTGCGGCTAATCAAGACCCGAAAATTCGTGCCATGATCAGCTCAATACTAGCGGGTTATGCTTGGGACACAGACAACCCTTATGTGGCCCAAAGTGATCGCCGCTTTAATGTATTGCACGAATTGTGCGCAGAACAATCACTGCAGTCATAATGAAGCGTTTTATTGTTCTTTTATTACCATTGTTGCTCATTGGCTGCAGTGTTAATCGTTCTCAGAATAATGGTGCAGAACAGGTTGTACTGTCTGAGGCTGTAACGTTTGCCTTGTCTCCTCCCCCTGAGCACTTGTGGGGGAGGCAACTGTCTCAACTCCTATCGATCACATATGGAACAGAAACCAAACAGGTAGTGGTCAATACCGAGTTTTCTGCATCTACAATAGAAATGGTCGCCATGACCCCGATGGGTATTCCGGTAGTCGAGTTGAGTTATGTAGCGGGCGAAAAACTCAGCGCAAAACGTTTTATCTCTGTGAAAAACCTTGAGCCTTCCTATATTATAGCCGACCTGCAATTGGCACTTTGGCCAGTGGCGATACTACAAACGCATTTAACAGGCGATGACGTAAGGTTAACTGCGGAGCATGAGACGAGAAAACTACTACAAGGGAAGACCGTAGTCATGACGGTTCACTATCACCAGAGCAGCATAGAAATAGAACATCATCTACGTGGATATTCTCTCACGTTGACAGAGTTAAACTGAGGCAAGCACAGTGAGTTTTTTAAACGATGTCGGGGTTATTTGCGCATTAGGGCATGACAAGCAATCTGTGTTGAGTCAACTTTTATCAGACTCACAACAAAGCCCGTTAACGCAAGTGTGTCTTTCTACCCAAGGGCAAAGTATGTACGCCGGAGTGGTAGATACTCCGTTACCATCTGTGGCGCAGTTTGCTCGCCGCTTTCAAACGCGCAATAACCAGCTAGCACTGGCCGCTTTTGCTCAGATAGAGTCCAACTTTCTCAAACTCACACAAGATGTCAGCCCAACCCGCGTCGGGGTGGTTATTGGTACCAGTACGTCCGGCGTAAAAGAAGGCGAAGCCGCGCTCGTCAGCTACGAGTCAAACAAAACGTGGCCAGACACCTACGAATACGCACAACAAGAAATGGCAGCCCCTGCTGAATTTATTGCGCATATTACTGGCGCACAGGGGCCTAGCTACACAGTATCAACGGCATGTACGTCTGGCGCTAAAGCGCTCAAAAGTGCACAACTGTTACTACAGCAAAATATCGTAGATGTGGTGATATGTGGTGGTGTAGATACGCTTAGTCAGTTGCCAAGCAATGGGTTTGAGTCATTAGAATCCACATCAAAAGACGTATGTAGCCCTTTTTCAGCCCAGCGCGATGGAATTAATTTAGGTGAGGCAGCCGCACTGTTTTTGATGACTAAAACGACCAGCGACGTGGCGCTGCTTGGCATAGGTGAGTCGAGTGATGCTTATCATATATCTAGCCCAGATCCCTCAGGAAAGGGCGCGATAACCGCCATAATCTTTGCACTACGTGACGCCAACATTGATGCTAACTGTATTGATTATATTAACCTTCATGGCACCGCCACGATTTTGAATGACCAAATGGAATCGACTGCGGTCAATACCGTTTTTGGCCAGCACACATATTGTAGTTCGACTAAACACCTAACAGGCCATACTCTCGGTGCAGCGGGCGCTTTGGAGGCCGCATTCTGTTGGTTGCTGTTAACGCCTTCACTCAATACAAAGCGAAAAATCCCCGCGAATTGTAGTGCGTCAATGGACTCCAGTTTGCCTGCACTACAACTGGCAAACGGAGAGTATCTTCAAACCTTGAAATACTGCTTGTCGAACTCCTTTGCCTTCGGCGGCAACAACATTAGTATCGTTTTAGGGAGAGAGCAGTAATGTATAGCATCGAGCGTGTATTGGCTCACGAAGCCCCCATGATATTAATTGATAAGTTAGTCGCTTATTCCGAAGACAGCGCACAATGTGAAGTGACAATCACGCAACAGAGCGCATGTTATGATGCCAGCCTGAATGGCGTTCCCGCATATGTGGGAATTGAGTACATGGCACAAAGTATCGCGGCGTTTGCCGGGGCGAATGATATTGACGCGGGGCGACAAAAGCGCGTTGGCTTTTTATTAGGGACGCGTAAACTAACATTAAACACGTCCCAATTTACACTGAACGACACACTCACCATCACGGTTCAACGCATTTATCAGGAAGACACTGGCTTGGGTGTTTTTGACTGCAAAATAACAAAAAACGATGACAGTCTTGCCGAAGCCAGAGTCAATGTGTTTCAACCTGGAGAACAACACGAGGACACCACCCACAATGAATAAAAGGATTCTTGTAACTGGCTCAAGTAGAGGCATAGGCAAAGCCATCGCTTTGCGTCTCGCCAACAGTGGATTCGATATTGCCTTACACTGTCGCAGTCGTATTGATGACGCGATAGCCGTTCAAAAAAGTATTGAGGCAGCAGGTCGCCACGCGAGCATATTGCAATTTGATGTCTGTGACCGCGATGCGAGCCAAGCGCAAATTACCGCCGACATCGAACAACACGGCGCCTATTTTGGAGTGGTGTGTAATGCCGGCGTAACGCGGGATATGGCTTTCCCTGCAATGGAAGGCGAAGACTGGGATACCGTTATTCGCACTGGGTTGGAAGGATTTTACAATGTCGTTCACCCGACCATAATGCCTATGGTTAGAGGCAAAAAAGGCGGCCGAATTGTGACATTGTCTTCAGTATCGGGGATTGCTGGTAACCGTGGGCAAGTAAACTATAGTGCAGCCAAAGCGGGGATCATAGGTGCAACCAAAGCCTTGTCTTTAGAGCTAGCGAAACGAAAAATCACTGTAAACTGCGTAGCCCCCGGGCTAATAGAAACAGACATGACCGCAGAATTACCAGACGATGTGGTCAATATGGTCCCCCTACGCCGAATGGGGACGGTAGAGGAGGTAGCAGGTACTGTGAACTTTTTAATGTCTGACGATGCCGCCTACATCACCCGACAGGTAATTTCGGTAAATGGTGGGTTGATATAATGAAACGTGTAGTCATCACAGGTATGTCAGCCATTACTGCGTTAGGGCATGATTGGGAAACATTCAGCCAATCGCTCAAAGCCGAAAAAAACGCGGTACAAACTATGCCTGAATGGGCGTTCATCGATGGAATGCAAACTCGTTTAGGGGCGCCAGTGACCGACTTTGTCACACCCTCTCATTACAAGCGTAAAAAGATCCGTTCGATGGGGCGAGTCTCCATTATGTCCACACGCGCCACAGAAGTTGCCTTATCACAAGCTGGCCTGCTTGATGACCCAGCGTTGACCGATGGCAGCACAGGGGTTGCCTATGGCTCGTCAACAGGGTCAACAGCACCGTTGCAAGCGTTTGGCAACATGATGAACACTGGTAACATGAGTGGTGTGACAGCAACAAGTTATATCCAAATGATGGCCCATACCGCGCCTGTTAATATTGGCGTGTTTTTCTCTCTTAAAGGGCGAGTGATTACCACTAGCTCAGCCTGTACTTCTGGCTCGCAAGGTATTGGTTACGCTTACGAAGCCATAAAATTCGGGCAACAAAAAATCATGGTTGCCGGTGGCGCGGAAGAACTATGTGCAACCGAAGCCGCTGTTTTCGACACCTTATTTGCCACCAGCCTGAAGAGTGATACGCCGTCGCAAACCCCTCGCCCATTTGATAGAGACCGCGATGGCCTAGTAATTGGCGAAGGCGCATGCTCATTTATTCTTGAGGAACTTGAGCATGCACAAGCAAGGGGCGCAAAAATCTATGCAGAAATTGTTGGCTTTTCTTGTAACTCAGACGGCGACCATATTACCCAGCCTCGCTCAGAGATGATGCAAAAAGTCATTCAGCAGTCACTTCAACAAGCCAATGTTGATGCGTCGGCAATCGGTTACGTGAATGCACATGGTACCGCGACAGAAATTGGCGACATTGCTGAATCTACGGCCACCGCAAATGCACTCGGCTACAAACCCATTAGTTCTTTAAAAAGCTACCTTGGGCACACGCTAGGCGCTTGTGGTGCTATTGAATCTTGGGCCAGTGTAAATATGATGAACGAAGGCTGGTTTGCCCCCACAATCAATCTTGATAATATCGACGAGCGATGTGGTGAACTCGACTATATCCGGTCGGGTGGTAAGACAATAGACACCGAATTTGTGATGTCTAACAACTTTGCCTTTGGCGGAATTAATACGTCGTTAATATTTAAACGTTGGCCTTAACCAACAGCGCGAGCCCAATACTTTCATGTACTGGGCTCGTACCCTATTTATAATGCAACTAGCGCCGCATTATTAACAATTTCGTTTTCTAACAAGCTGATCCACTTGTTGTAGTTGCGATGAATTTTAGGCGGTGTTGACTTGTAGTCCAAGTTGTTACTATCAACATAGCGTATAGAAAATGTGGTTGTCGTATAATCGATTTCGATTTTCGCAAAGTGACTACGCACATGAATCTCAGCAAAAACTTTGTCTTTTGTTACATCAGTTACGCGCCAGCGTTTGTATTTAAGCGCGGCAACAATCGCATTTTCAGCCTGTTCTTGCGTCAATGTTTGAGTAAAGGATATCCCTTCCGCATTGTAGAGAGGTTTAGTGGTTGCACATGCAGTAAGCGTGAACACCGCAACAACGAGTAGGATTTTCCGTAACATGATTAGCCCTCGTATTTTAAAAGGCTGCATGATAAAACATAACACAACAGTTAGAAAGTACGCGCCGTAATACATGGCTTTTCACATTTCACTATTGGTTATCAATCATGCCGATTTCTCTCTCCCTGAAGAGTTAAATTGGTTAAGCCAGAAAGAAACCGCCCAATTAAACACCCGGCGTCACGCAACGAAAAAACGTGAGTTTTTAGTTAGCCGTTTTGCCATGAAGGCCTGGCTAGAAGCCAATGGGTACGGCACGTTAGATAAGCATTCTCTCACGCTCTGCGAACAAACCGGCTTACTGATTGTCGAGAATGAAGACAACACTTTGCCTCGCTTCTCTCTTTCTCACAGCCGCAATTACATCGCTATCGGATGCGTTAACCAGCCCGAGGCCGCGGGTAATTTCAGTATCGATATTGAATGTCCGAAACCACATCGAGATATCATGGCAATTGCAGAGGCGAGTTTTTCAACTGAAGAACTGGATAACGCTATATCTGAAGCCTCGTTTTACTCGCTTTGGACACAAAAAGAAGCCTTGTGTAAGTTAAGTCAACGCCCGCTTACCGACATACTTGGTCAGCCCGTGAGCAAACTGACAGAGCAACTCAATGCTCGGTTAAAAACACTACATCTTGCACACAATCTGTATCTTGCTGTGGCGACGTCACCAGCTCACGCCAACATGCGTGTTGATGTGTCATATATTCAATCGATCGCCGATTTATTTTCCGCTTCGTTGCAAAAGTCAGACTTCTCGGCGCAAACCTAGCGCATAGAATCGCGTTTCGACATACTATCTCAATGCATATTGTATCGCACCCACACATAGGTGTACCTCAACACCATCGCACTAACGTCGAGGCAACCTCGTCATTGAGAATGTGCCATACTCACGATAATTGCCGACCACTTGATGTCGATGTGTACGCTATAAGGAAGTGAATGAGGGCAAAAGCCATTCAATTAAAACTACTCGCTATGCCTGTCTTATGGATGGGCACGGTGCAATGTAGTTTCGGATTACTGGCGTTTTTCTTATTTCATGAGCCGGTGATTTCTGCTTTTTTGTTGCCCGGTACACTCATGTTGATCACCGCCCTGTCTTTGCTGTCGATTTTCAGACACTTAGATATTAATCATGCAAGCCTGCGAGACGCACTGATTTATGCCTCGGCGACTTGGGTTGTTACCGGCGCGCTAGGCGCAATTCCAATAGAAATCATCACCGATGTATCAATGGCCGATGCGTTTTTTGAATCAGTCAGCGCGCTCACCACAACGGGAGCAACTGTGCTCAGTGGGTTGGACGATATGCCAAAAACCTTTCTGCTTTATCGGCAATTTTTGCAGTGGATGGGTGGCCTAGGAATAGTAATTTTTGTTGTCGCCGTACTTCCCATGCTGAATGTGGGCGGGATGAAGCTATTAATGGCAGAAACGCCGGGGCCGATTAAAAACGATAAGCTCGCTCCGCGGATCAGTAACTCAGTGCGTCATCTCTGGCTGGTGTATATATTACTCACTGTATTTTGCGCCATCGCTTATTTCCTTGGGGGCATGAGTTTTTACGACGCCATAGCACATAGTTTTACCACGGTTTCAACTGGTGGCTTTTCCACTCACGACGCTAGTATGGGCTATTTTGATAGCCATTTACTGCTCGCTATTTCAGATGTGTTTATGCTTGCGGGAGCCATTAATTTCGCGTTGCATTATCGCGCGGTTTACACACGGGAATACAAGCAGTATTGGCAAGATGAAGAATGCCGTACGTTTTTGTGCATTGTATTTGTGCTCACCCTGATTTTAACCGCCTTTATCGCGTCTGGCGTAAACAGTGATTTACCCGGCGCTTTTAGCCTTGCGTTGTTTCACATTATTTCATTTATCACCAGTACCGGCTTTGGTGCGGCAGACTTATCCATGTGGCCAGCCGCAACAGGTTTTTTGTTAATTTTCACTGGATATTTAGGTGGCTGTTCCGGCTCTACCGCTGGCGGGAATAAAATTATTCGCAATATCATCAGTTTCAAAATTATCGTGCGCGCCATGCGAACACTCACATATCCCTACGGCACATTTACGCTTATGTATCAGAAGCGCAAAGTCGAAGATGACGTTATTCAAGCCGTCATGGCTTTTATGTCGTTGGCGGCACTCACCACATTTATCTTTACTATTTTATTGATGATGACAGGGCTAAGCTTTTGGTCTTCGTTGAGTGCGGTAGCGGCGTGTATTAATGTATTGGGGCCGGGGTTTGGTGAGGTGAGCAGTAACTTTGAGCCTGTGTCCGACGTGGGTATTTCACTGCTTAGTCTCGTGATGATTTTGGGCCGATTAGAATACTTCACTCTGTTGTCACTATTGTTACCAAGCTTTTGGCAACGTTAACGCGAAAGCGATGAAGACCACCACTGCGTAAGATCTGGGAGGCTAATGGCGTCCTTCTCAAGCCAGTAATGTAAGGCTGCGGCTACGCTTTTCACATCAAATAAGGCGTTGTGCTCATGCCCATGTAGCGTCACACCAATAGATTTAGCAACCTGACCGCTATTGAGCGACGCTTCTTCAATATCGTGCTTTTTTAACCACGCCTGTACGTTAAACATGCCGCCGCGAAAAAGCGGGAAAGGCAGGTTCACCAGTACGCAGTTGTCATGTATTACCTTGTTGTCATTGCCCCAGCTTAACACGGGTAATTGTCCGTCTTGGCAAAAGCGATGAAACGCCCTGACAGCTGAGCCCAAGTCTACGCCCAACTCGTCGATCATGGTTTGTGTGATCCCCGTCAACGCTGTGATGTACTCGCTTAAACACGGATTAATGCGAGGTTGAACCAGAGTGTTGAATTGGTCTTCTACACTGACGCCATTAGCGTCAAGGCGCAATAACACCGCCGCAATTTGTATAATTTCACGATGCTCATCCGGCCCTGACCAACAGCGACCTTGAGACCCTTCCCATGCGGTAAATTCAGTATCTAATAGCACACAATGCCAATGCGGAATGACGTCACTCCTTTGATATGGATTCAGAACTTCGTAGTTAATGTTTGAAGTATCAACTACCTATCATCTAGTATAGGAGTATAGTCTCAAGGACAAATAATGAGCAACCAGTACTACAGGAAACGCCTCCACCGCATTTTACAACCGGCTCGTCACGGTGACAGGTTAAGCCGGTGGTTCGATCGCGCGTTAATCTTGCTAATTATCACCAACGTTGCTGCGGTAATGCTAGAAACCGTACATTCCTTCAAAGAGCAATGGCACAACGCATTACTGATTTTTGAAATTATTTCAGTTTTTATCTTTACACTTGAGTATATGGCCCGTGTATGGACAGCCATCGACGCGCCCGCCTTTAGCTCACCAGATCAACCTAAATGGGTTCGCCGATTACGCTACATGCGCTCGCCGATGGCCATTATCGACCTGTTAGCCGTTTTGCCGTGTTATTTGCAGTTTTTCTTTGCACTTGACCTGCGTATATTGCGGCTGTTCCGTTTACTACGCATTATTAAGATTGGGCGCTATTCACGCTCTGTGCATATGTTAGTCACCGTCTTGCGAAAAGAAGCAAGAGTATTGATTGCCGCCATGTCGGTGTTGATGATCATTATGATTATTGCTGCAACAGGTATTCACTATATCGAGCAAGACGTGCAACCTGAGGCCTTCGGCAGTATTCCAATGGCAATGTGGTGGGCCTTGAATACACTGACTACGGTTGGTTATGGCGACGTTACTCCAATTACTCCTTTAGGAAAGGTATTTAGCGGTGTGATCACATTGCTTGGTGTGGCTATTTTCGCGATGCCAGCAGGTATTTTAGCATCCAGCCTGACCGAACAATTACGCATACGCCGAGATACATTTCGCAAGTATGTACTCGAAGCAATAAACGACGGAGATCTCACACCACAAGAAATTACCAAATTGCAAAAACTACGAGACACACTCGACTTGGATGATAAACAAGCAAGTTTGGTAATAAGTTTAATGCGTGACCAAATGGTGAAAAAAAATCCCCAGCAAGGGCAGAGCGCTGCAACGCCCACTGTATGCCCTCATTGCAAAAAATCACTCATCTCTGGCACAATTGACGAACATCAAGCCACTTGATTCTTATTTCCTCTAGGCTTATAACTAGTGCTCACAGGGCGAAAAATGATGATTTTTCATTCACTCCGCCAATCCCATTAGCCTCTTTTTAAAGAGTTTTTTATGTCTGTTAAACATCCTATTATTGCGATTACGGGTTCATCTGGTGCGGGAACAACCACCACCACCAATGCCATCAGACATATCTTCAGAAACCTCAGCGTCGACGCCGCTGTTGTAGGGGGTGACAGCTTTCATCGCTTTACGCGTCCAGAGATGGAAGTGGAAATTAGAAAGGCGCAAGAACAAGGGCGTCACATCAGCTATTTTGGTCCTCGCGCCAATGACTTCGAGTTATTAGAGTCGTTGTTTCAAGAATACGGCGCTTCAGGTAAAGGTCGATATCGCCAGTACCTACATACCTTCGACGAGGCTGTTCCCTTCAATCAAATGCCTGGTACTTTTACGCCATGGCAAGATTTGCCAGAAAATACCGACTTGCTGTTTTACGAGGGGTTACACGGCGGTGTGAAAACCGAAGACAATAACGTTGCCCAACACGTTGACTTACTGGTAGGCATGGTGCCCATTGTTAACTTGGAATGGATCCAAAAGATTGTCCGTGATACTACAGACCGCGGCCATTCACGCGAAGCTGTGATGAGCAGTATTGTTCGTGGCCTTGATGACTATTTTCACTATATCACGCCGCAATTTTCACGTACCCACGTTAATTTCCAACGCGTGCCGACAGTCGATACCTCTAACCCTTTCAGCGCTCGGGAAATTCCAACACAAGACGAAAGTTTTGTTGTGGTGCGATTCCGCCGCGAAATGAAGAACGTGAACTACCCCTATTTACTTCAAATGATAGACGGCGCGTTTATGTCTCGTATCAACACCCTTGTTGTGCCTGGCGGAAAAATGGGCTTGGCAATGGAATTAATTTTAACGCCATTGATTGAAGAGTTACTGGATAAAAAACGTCGTGCCGGCCAACAAATGGATTGGGTTACCGAAGAGTAACCGTTTCTTTGCTAACAACAAGCGGGTTAGTGCCTACTATTCATACTGACTATGATGTTTATTAGGGTAACCGGCTAATATTCGAGTCAAATATCATTTAAATTTGCCTCGACAACCTTTAAAATTCGGGCACTTCATTTGGTTGAGACTCCCATGCTCGATATTGCCCTTATCCTTATGGCCGCAGCAGCTTTGCTCGGCGTTATTTTCGAAGAAGTTATTCATATCAACAAAGCGAAGATTACCCTCTTTTTTGGGACGCTCGCTTGGATCACCTTGTTTATGTCAGCCCAAAGTGCGGAACATACGCAATTGGTCAATGAAGGACTGATCCACAACATCACAGAAATATCCACGTTGTGGCTATTTTTGGTTGCCGCCATGACGTTTGTGGCTTACCTCAACCGCAAAGGCCTGATCGAAACGCTGTTGAATCTCATCATGCCTCAGAAGATCACGATCAAAAAGCTTCTGTTCTTCTGCGCCATTTTCAGTTTTTGCTTTTCTTCGCTCGCAGACAACATTACCGCCACCTTGGTGTCTATTGCGCTAGTTTTGTCGCTAGGTTTACCGCTCAACCAAACCATACGATTCGCCGTCTTGGTGGTGTTTTCGGTAAACTCTGGCGGGGTGTCGTTAATAACCGGCGACGTCACAACCTTGATGATTTTCATGCAAGGTAAAGTAACGATTACGCAACTCTTCTATCTGATTTTCCCATCGTTTTTAGCCGTTTTACTGTTGGCGTCTATTCTGTCTATTGGCTTAAAAGGCGAAGTGAAAATCAAGAAAACCAAACAACCCGTTTCTACCATCGACTACATTATCGCGGGTATTTTTCTAGCTACTATCATCCTCACGCTAGTTGGTAATGTGCTGTTTGCCATCCCCCCTATGTTGAGCTTCTTGGCGGGTATGTCGATCATGTTCTTGGTCGCTAACCATCTTGGCGAAGACGACGATCAAGACCCCATCATGGACTACATCCGTTATATCGAGTTTGACACTTTATTGTTCTTCCTCGGCATTTTACTGTTAGTCGGCATGCTTGAGCACATCCACGCTCTTGAAGGACTATTACATCTGTATACCGTCATGCCACCCGTATTGGCTAACTTCTGCATGGGCATGCTGTCTTCGCTCATTGATAACGTGCCGCTAACCGCCGCCTTATTAAAAGCCAATATAAATATGGACGTTCAAGAATGGTTGGCACTTACTTACGCAGTGGGTGTGGGCGGTTCTTTGCTAATTATTGGGTCGGCTGCAGGAATCGTGGCAATGAGCAAAGTTCAGGGCTTAACGTTTGCCAAATACGGTAAATTTGTCCTTTTACTATTGTTTGTTTACTCAGTTGGCTATGGTTTGGTACTCACAATGGCAAACTATGTGATCCCGTACCTCTGACATTATTTGTAACATTCAATCTGGCCCAGCAACATTTAACTGCTTTTGCTTATGCCTCGGAATGGTTATAGTTTGTGATGGATCACAAATGGTCATTTCGTTCACTACACCAATAAGTTAGCGAACGAGACAGTCACATTACTTTCGAGGCATAAGATGGGTCAGGAAACCTCCAAAATACTTGTAGTCGACGACGATATGCGTTTGCGCAGTTTGCTTGAGCGCTATTTGGTTGAACAAGGTTTTCAAGTACGTAGTGCAGCTAATGCTGAGCAAATGGACCGACTACTTGAACGTGAAAATTTTCACTTGATGGTACTCGACTTGATGTTGCCCGGCGAAGACGGCCTATCAATTTGCCGCAGACTGCGTCAAAAAGGCAGTGACATGCCCATTATTATGCTCACCGCAAAAGGCGACGAAGTAGACCGAATTATTGGCCTTGAAATGGGCGCTGACGATTACCTCCCCAAACCCTTTAACCCGAGAGAGTTGCTAGCACGAGCCAAAGCTGTGTTGCGCCGTCAAACCAGCGAAGCGCCTGGCGCGCCATCAATGGAAGAACAAGTCGTAGAATTTGGTACATATCGCCTTAATCTTGCCACGCGTGAAATGAGTAACAACGGCGAGCCGATGACACTCACCAGCGGTGAGTTTGCGGTACTGAAATCCCTGGTCACTCACCCTCGTGAGCCACTGTCGCGTGACAAGCTGATGAATCTGGCTCGGGGTAGAGATTACAGCGCGCTAGAACGCAGCATCGATGTACAAGTTTCTCGCTTGCGCAGAATGCTCGAAAAAGACCCTGCCAGCCCCCGTTACATTCAAACGGTTTGGGGTTTGGGCTATGTGTTTGTGCCCGATGGCGAGCATCACGGCTAACATACGAACCTCGGAGTAAACGCAGCCTGTGAGACTGCTTCCCAAAAGTGTATTCGGACAAACAGTTTTGATGATTGGTGTTTTGCTACTCATCAATCAGGTGGTGTCGTATTTGTCGGTCACCTATTACTTTATACGCCCCGCCTATGAACAAATTAATAGCCTGTTAGCCACACAAGTCCAAGCCATTAAAGTGTCGGAACTCAGTCATGCAACGCCTGAAGACCGTGTAGACTTTGAACGTGAAACAGGCATTCACTTCTACGACTACCAAAGTGCCATGCAAGCCGGCCTGCGGAACGCCGTTTACTACGAATTGATGTCGGGGCAAATCAGCCACCTGATTGGCGAAGGAGCCTCGGTACAAATCAGCACCTCAGATTCTGTGAAAAGTACGTCACCCTACATTGTGTGGGTAAATACCGCATCAGCGCCAAAAACATGGATCGCCATTCCTGTTTCAGGCATGACAGAAACTAATATTTTCCCGCCAACCATGTACTTAATGGTTATTGGTATACTCAGTGTGGTGGGGGGCTGGTTATTCGTAAGACGACTAAACCGGCCATTGCAATCATTACAAAAAGCCGCCTTACAGGTGGGGCGAGGACGATTCCCACCGCCATTAGAGGAACAAGGCAGTAGCGAGATTATTGCTGTAACACAGGCTTTCAACCGCATGAATCAAGGGATTCAGCAATTGGAGCACGACCGTACCCTAATGACTGCGGGTATCTCACATGACTTGCGCACCCCATTAACGCGTATTCGCCTTGCCTCCGAAATGCTGCCTGATGAACAAGGCTGGATCAAAGACGGCATTGTGAACGACATCGAAGACATGAACGCCATTATCGACCAATTTATCGATTATGCGCGGTTAGACCAGCAGGAAAAACGCGACCGTACCAATTTGAACCAACTCGTTGAAGAGTTAGTGCAAGTACGTCAATTTGATGAAAGCCATCAGATTTGCCTCAATCTCCAGTCTCTTCCGGAAATCGCATTGAGTCGAGTGGCGGTTAAACGAGTTATTGAAAACCTGATCGAAAATGCCTTTCGTTATGGCAGCAACAACATTGAAGTACAATCTGAATATCACGCTCGGCAGAAGCAAGTGATCTTGCGTGTTCGCGACTACGGACCAGGCGTACCAGAGAATGAACTCAACGACATGTTCATGCCTTTCACCCAAGGTGACAAGGCCCGTGGCAGTGGTGGCTCAGGGCTGGGCTTAGCAATTACCAAACGCATTATTGAAATGCACGGAGGCCAAATTCGTTTACGCAATCATGAACAAAAGGGCTTGGTTGCTGAGTTTTGGTTACCAACAGTATTAAAGTAACCCACTTCGCGCTTTTATCTTACGGCTGTAGAGCCAAGTCATTACCCACAACCACACCGCAGCAATGGGGATCACCCAAAACGCAATTTGTAAGGGAGCAAATTGCGCCCACAATCCAGTACCAAAAGACGCCACCTGTACACCGACAGAATTTCCGATAACACACACGCCCGATAAGACCGGCCCTTTATCTGCGTCGATATTCATCGCCGCCGACAAGATCAATGGGAACAAACCGCCTAATCCTAAGCCCAGTACAAAGTTCCCTGCCCCCATCGCAACGGGGTTGTGCATCAACTTAATCAAAAGCGCGCCACACAAGGTCATACTGGCGAGGACCACGGCTAAACGATGCACCGTTAACCAACGCAAAAAGAAAGCAAAACACAGTCGGCTCAACACCATCCCCGCCGTAAAAAACGCAAACACGTAACGGGCGGTATCTCCGTCAAACCCATGACCGTTTTGGGCATAACTCACAAACCAATTGGCAGTACCGAATTCTACGGCACCGTAACCAAAACCAGACAGCGCAAGCAGCAAAAACACCGGCTGCTTTAATACGCTTGTGTAACTTAACGACGCCGACTTTTCTTTTACGACATTGGCTTGCTTTCTCGCTCGCGTATCAGCTCGCGCGACAAGATAGGTATAAAGGCTAAGCAACACAGCGTACCCAGCTAAGAAGCGGGTAGCCCAACGCCAATCAAAATCAAAAAAATACAGTAGCGAAATATACAATGGCGCGGCTAACGTACCAGAGCTAAACATAAAATCCATTAAGCCCATCATGGCAAAGCGGCGTTGTTCGTACATTTGTGCTATCAGAGTATGGCCAATAGTGACCATGCAGGAACTAAACACGCCCAGTACTGCCATCAAAACCATAAGATAAGGCCACCACGTTACGCTACTGATCAGCAGCAATAACACCCCATCGATAAGGGTTAACACCGAAAAAAGAGTCAGAAAATCAAAGTTTCGCACATACTTACCACCCAGTATGGCACCAGCAATCATCCCCATAGAAAAGAGTGTAAATAAAGTACCGGCAGCTAATTCAGACAACCCTAAGTCTCGGATCAGGTCGGGTAGAATAATGCCCCACAAGATGAACACCATTCCAAGAAAGAAAAAGCCAACGAAAATAATGGTCGTCGCTGCACGCGTATTCATGTATGCCCTTTATCAAACTGCCAGCCCTATATGGCTGATATGCAGGCATACTGACACAGCGTAAAAAAGACGCAAGCTATTCAATAAAAATCGTAAGGCATAAAAAAACCCACTTCGTTTCCGAAGCGGGCGAACTTACTCACATGAGGATGCGAAGTAATGTTGGGAAGTGGCGTTACCGGTAGCCAGGGCCAGCTTGAACGATGGCATCTGATACCTCGTATTTTTCAAAATTAGCTTGGAATTCTGTTACCAGTTTTTGTACGTAGTGCTCATATTGAGCAGGGTCTGCCCACGTTTTTTGAGGCTGCAGCAAGGCGTCATCCACACCGGGTACCGCAACAGGCACATCTAGGTTCAGACCATCAATGTGAACGGTTTCAACGCTCGCCAATTCTCCTGACACAATCGCGTCGACCACAGCACGTGTTGTGGGTATGTCAAAACGCTTGCCAACGCCATAGGGGCCTCCGGTCCAGCCTGTGTTGACCAAATACACTTTAGCGCCAAAACTCTTCACTCGTTTAATCAGTAATTCGGCATACACTCCCGCAGGACGAGGGAAGAAAGGCGCGCCAAAACACGTAGAAAACGTTGATTCAATGTCTGCGGTAGAGCCAATTTCGGTCGACCCCACTTTTGCGGTATAGCCACTGAGGAAGTGATAGGCGGCAGCCTCTTCCGATAGCACTGAAACCGGTGGTAACACACCACTCACGTCACAGGTTAAGAAAATCACCGAGCGAGGTTCACCCGCTTGGTTTTCTGGCACGCGCTTATCAATATGCTGAAGCGGGTACGCTGCACGGGAATTTTGGGTTAACGACACATCTGCGTAATCTGGCGTCCGCTTATCATCCAGTACAACATTTTCTAAAATAGTGCCGAAGCTGATCGCATCCCAAATCACCGGCTCATTTTTTTGTGAAAGGTCGATACACTTGGCGTAGCAGCCTCCTTCCAAGTTAAACACCGAGCCTGGCGCCCAACCGTGTTCGTCATCGCCAATTAAGAAGCGTTTAGGGTCGGCAGACAGAGTTGTCTTGCCAGTGCCTGACAGCCCAAAGAACAAGGTCACATCACCTTCCTCTCCCACGTTGGCAGAGCAATGCATAGGCAGCACTTCATCAGCAGGCAACAGGAAGTTTTGTACCGAAAACATGGCCTTTTTCATTTCGCCTGCATAGCGCATACCGGCGAGCAGCACTTTTTTCTCTGCGAAGTTAATAATCACAACGCCATCGCTGTTAGTGCCATCTCGCTCAGGCTCACAGGTAAACCCGGGAACATTAAGCACTTGCCATGGCTCATCTCCCTTTGGGTTCCATTGCTCTGGAACAATAAAAAGATTGCGAGCGAATAAATGCTGCCACGCTGTTTCTGTGCGCACAACAATTGGAATTGCGTGGTCTGCGTCAGCACCAACTTGCAGCTCAGAGACGTAGTATTCAGGGAGCGATAACAAATGGGCCTCAACGCGATCCCATAGTTTGTCAAACTTGTCTTGGTTAAATGGCTTATTTACGCCACCCCAATCGATATATTGGGCCGTACCTGATTCTTCAACAATAAACCGGTCTGCGGGCGAACGGCCCGTGCGCTTGCCGGTTTCCACCACCAAAGCGCCATTATCAGCCAGTTGCCCTTCCCCTTTTTTAAGCGCATGCTCAACCAATACAGAAGGCGCAAGATTCCGATACGCTTTTGCTTGAGACGTTTGAATTGCTGTTAGCACTGTCATCACGTTCACCTGAAAATTTTCAATTAGACTTACAAAACACCAAACCACTCATAAACCATATCAAATCCTTGAACATACGCACATCACCACGGCGAATTCCGATCATTTACCTGGCTTAAACTTTCACAAAAAATGAAATTACATTACAAAGATAAGATTGAGAAATAAGTTTTGTTAACAAGATCATAAGAAAAGCGAATGTAATACAATATGAAAATGAGAAATGCGTATTACACCTTCTTCTGTAAGTACAGTGTAGTGTGTTTATTTTTTGTTCAAATTGATCTACATCTAGGTTGGCTAAAGTAGTCGCAACTTTTCACACTTTCGCACTTTAGGAAAACGATAACTGGAGAGTCAAAACCACTGAAAGTGGCAATATGTCGCGCCAGTTGTGTACTGACGCGACTTCGAGGAAGTATTTACTGAGGGTTATGAGGTGCTGCTACGTTGCCGCTATGGATGGCTTCCACATCAATACCATCAAATTGGTACTCTGCATGGCAGTACTGGCAGCTCATTTTAATTGCGCCTTCTTCTTCTACAATGCTCAACAACTCGGCTTTATCAACGTTTTTCAACGCTTCTGCACTGCGCTCTTTAGAGCATGTACACGAGAAAGTCACGGCCTGAGCGGGGTACAACTCAACCTCTTCCTGATGAAACAAACGATACAAAATGTCTTCAGCAGGCAGCGAAAACATTTCTTCCGTGGTGATGGTTTGTGCTAACTGGCAAATATGTTCAAAATCAGTGTCTTCAGCACGTGTTGATTCTGCACTGGTTGGCAAAATTTGAATCAACATGCCGGCAGCCTTAGGTTCGTCGCCCGCAATGTCTGATAACAACACCACTTTTGTCGCCAACTGTTCTGATTGTAAAAAGTACGCTTCAATACACTCAGCGAGTGTGGGTTTGTCTAGCGCCACTATGCCCTGATAACGCTCACCTTCGGCCGGCGTAATAGTGATCGCAAGTACCGCTTTTTTCACCAACTCTGCAAAGTCGCTCGGCAATTCTGTTACTGATTCATCCCAACGCGCCACTCCGCGAATTTTTTGCTCATTCGTTGCACTCACAACAGCGTATTTAAGCACACCTTCACTTTGAATCTGCATGCTCACTTCGCCTTCAATTTTTAACGTTGCCGTTAATAAACTGATCACTGACGTCATATCAGCAAGTAACTGCTGAACGGGTTGTGGGTACTCAGTACTATGAATGATAGATTTTAATGCGGCATTCACACGCACCATTTCACCACGCACATGAGCTTGGTTGAACAAAAAGCGGTGTAACTGATCTAACTGGGTCATAACGGGTCCTGCTTATAAAGTCGCGGCTATTGCTGCTTAAATTTAATAATGTCTCGGCGTTGTTTTTTATCTGGCCGCCCCTCGGGCCGAGGGCTATGAAAGCTATTGAGCTTGCGTGCAGCGTGATTTTCTTCACGCTTGGCCTCACTTTCAGCGGTTTCTTGATAGAGGGTTTGGGCAATCACTGCACCTTGTCGCTTGTCACTGATCCCCAATACTTTCAGCTCTTTTACATCCCAACCAGCAGGTACCTTTATCATGGCGCCTACTTCAACGGCCTTACCGGGCTTGGTTCTTTGACCATTATAATGAACTTTTCCCGACTGGATCATGTCTCTAGCCACGGCACGTGTTTTAAATAAACGCGCAGCCCATAGCCATTTGTCGAGTCTAACTTCAGATATCTGGTTGTTTTGATTCACATTGGACCTGTAATATAAATGTAACTCATCAGTATTAGTGTTGTGACCCCGCGGTCGACTAAGCTATCATGGGCAAATTGTGTTGCCCTTAATTTCAACTATTTGCAGTATCACTACATGACACGTGAAAATTTAAATCCACAAGTACTTCTGCAGTTTTACAACCAGCATCAAAGCAGGTTGCGTCTTGTGGTTGTAGTTTTGCTGAGTTTATATCTGATTGCCTTTGCTGCCGAACTCACTTGGCGAATTATACCTCAACCTAACGTAACAGGCACTCTAACCAATGTCGCGAGCCAACCTGTGCGTGTGTCGAGTTCACAAAATGGTGTCGATATCACCCAAATTCAACGCCTACATTTATTTGGCAATCCTGAAGCCGCCCCGAAAGTTGACACCCCAGTTATTACTGACGCGCCAGAAACCCGCCTAAACTTAACGCTGACCGGTGTGGTGTCGAGCAATGACAAAGCTCAAGGAACAGCAATTATCGAAAATAGAGGCAAGCAGGCCGTCTATGGGCTGGGCGAAAAAATTGAGGGTACCAATGCCATTCTCGATCAGGTGCAGGCTGACCGCGTGATTATACGCAATGGCGGTCGCCACGAAACACTAATGCTAGATGGCTTAGATTACGACGAAGCGAATCGTCAACGGGTAGCGCGTAAAGTCACTAGCCCGCGCAGAGCGCCACCAGAAGAGACGCAAGAAGAACGCAGAGAATTAAGTGAAGCAGCCGTAGAAGCAACAGAACAGCTGCGCCGTCAACCCGCCAATTTCACAGACTACATTGCAGTTAGCCCTGCAACTGAGGGGGGCCAGTTAATTGGTTACCAAGTGAAGCCGGGGAAAGACCCTGCACTCTTTAAAGCAGCGGGATTACAAAACGGCGATGTCGTTATTCAAATCAATGGCTTAGATCTAACCGATATGCAACAGGCTGGCGAAGCTATGTCTGAATTGCGCAGTGCACAGTCGATCGAGCTAACGATCACACGAGACGGCGAGTATCAAACGCTGTACCTCGATATGCCTGAGCCAGAAGCAAATTAAATAACAGGAAGAATAGATTATGAGGCTAGTTGGCCGTTCAATAATGACTCGCATTGGCGCAACCTTATGCGCAGCAATGATGTGCGCGGGGTCGTATGCCGCTGAGTACATGCCCAACTTCAAGGACACGGATATCAACGAGTTTATCAATATCGTTGGTAAAAACCTTCAGCGTACGATTATTGTCGACCCCAATGTACGCGGCAAAATCAGTGTGCGTAGTTATGATTTGCTCAACGAAGAGCAATACTATCAGTTCTTCTTAAATGTGCTGCAAGTTTACGATTTCGCTGTGGTAGAAATGCCAAGTGGCGTGTTGAAAGTAGTGCGCTCGAAAGACGCGAAAATGTCCAATATTCCGGTGGTTGAGGGCAGCTTGATGGACGGGGATGAAATGATCACCCGAGTCATGCCTGTCTACAACGTACCTGTACGCGAACTCGCTCCCATTTTACGCCAACTTAACGATCAAGCAGGTGGTGGTAACGTAGTAGCACACGACCCCTCAAACGTAATGATGATCACAGGTCGCGCCGCCGTAGTAAATCGCTTAGTTGAAATCATTGAGCGCGTGGACCGCGCGGGCGATGAAGAAGTGGATATTGTGAAGCTGAACTTCGCGTCAGCATCAGAAATGGTCCGTATTATTGAAAGCATCAACAAGTCTCAAGGCAAACAAAACACGGGCGTAAAATCAGAGCCGCGTTTAGTCGCCGACGACCGCACTAACAGCGTAATTGTGAGCGGTGACATTAAAGCACGTCAGCGTTTAATTAACCTCATCAAGCGCATGGACCAAGAGCTAGAAGCGAACGGCAATACGCAAGTTATCTTCTTGAAGTACGCCAAAGCAGAAGATTTAGTGAAGGTACTGCAAGGGGTTAGCGCGAGTATTAGTGCTGACTCATCAGCAGGTAGCACGGGTAATACCACTCGCCGCAATACAAACCGTGATGTGAGCATTGACTCCCATGAAGATTCAAACGCCCTTGTTATCACCGCAGAGCCAGACATGATGCGCTCGCTGAAAGAAGTCATTCAACAACTCGATGTGCGCCGCGCCCAAGTTCAAGTAGAGGCGATTATTGTTGAACTGTACGAAGGCGATGGCACCACCCTTGGCGTTCAATTGGTGTCTGAAGACGGTGGCGGTACGCAATTTACCAATGGCGTCATCGGTGTAGGCTCACTTGCAGTCGCCGCTGAAGAAGCACAAGACACCGAGGTCAATAACACCTACGTAACGTCAAACGGTGAAGTGGTCACCACCACAGAAACCAGTGAAGGGGATTATTCTTCATTGGCTAGCTTGCTAGGTGGCGCAAACGGCTTAATCGCCGGTGTAATCCAAAACGGTTGGGGGGCTGTTGTACAAGCCGTGAGTACCGATACCAATTCAAACGTATTGGCCACACCCCACCTGACTACCATGGACAATGAAGAGGCTTATTTCATTGTGGGTCAGGAAGTGCCCATTATTACCGGTACAACAACTGGCTCGAATAACTCAAACCCTTTCCAGACGGTTGATCGTCAAGAAGTGGGTATTAAGTTAAAAGTGACACCACAAATCAACGAAGGTAATGCAGTTCAGTTACTTATCGAGCAAGAAGTCTCGAGTGTGAGCGGTGCCACCAGCGTGGATATTTCGATTAACAAACGTGAAATCAAAACGTCCGTAATTGTAGATGATGGCGGCACAATCGTATTAGGTGGATTGATCGACGAAGACGTGCAAGAAAGTGTATCGAAAGTTCCTTTATTGGGTGACATCCCGATTATTGGTAACTTGTTCAAGAGCACATCGACAAGCAAGACGAAACGCAACCTGATGATTTTCTTACGCCCTAAAATCGTTCGCGATGGGGTTACCATGAATGAAATTAGTCAGCGTAAATACAATTATATCCGCGCAGAACAATTGAAACGTCAGTCTGAAGGCGTAGCTTTGATGCCGAATTCTCAAACTCCTGCATTGCCAGAGTGGGATGAAAGCTTGACCTTGCCACCTTCTTTCGGCAAATATCTGGAAGACAAAGAAAAAGAAAATTCAGCCACGCAAACTCAGGATGAGAACGAGTAATGCAACAGGAACAGGCATTAGCGGATATCGAACAAGCTGCACAAGACGAGTTGCAGCTTGACGATGCAACACCAGAACCAACAGAAGAACGTCAACTGAGCTTTGGTTTTGCCAAGCGTTTTCGCGTGCTGTTAGAAGCCAATGAAGAGCCGGCGGTGTTGTATTACACCGACGAAACGCCCCTTGAAGTGTTTGCCGAAGTACGTCGTTTTTACGGTGAAACATTCACACTCAAAGAAATTGAAAATGATCAGTTTGAACATTTTCTAACCCATGCCTTTCAGCGCGATACGTCTGCTGCTAAGCAGCTTATGGAAGACTTGGGTAACGAGAGTGATTTGTTTGCCCTTGCTGACGAACTTCCCGATACCGAAGACCTACTCGACAGTGAAGATGACGCGCCCATTATTAAATTGATCAACGCCATGCTGGGTGAAGCGATCAAAGAAGGGGCGTCCGATATTCATATCGAGACCTTTGAAAACCAGCTGGTAGTGCGCTTTCGAGTAGATGGCGTGCTACGCGAGATATTGCGTCCAAACCGCAAAATGTCTTCCATGCTGGTATCGCGTATTAAGGTCATGGCGAAGCTAGACATTGCAGAAAAACGCGTGCCTCAAGATGGTCGTATTACCTTGCGTATTGCTGGTCGTGCTGTAGATGTGCGTGTTTCAACCATGCCATCGAGCCACGGTGAGCGTGTGGTTTTGCGTTTGTTAGACAAAAACAACGCTCGCCTTAACCTCGAAGATTTGGGCATGACCAAAATCAATCGCGACCACTTTTCTTCCTTAATCCGCAAACCTCACGGGATCATCTTGGTGACCGGCCCCACAGGTTCAGGTAAAAGTACCACCTTGTATGCGGGTTTAACTGAGATTAACTCTAAAGACCGTAACATTCTCACGGTAGAAGACCCGATTGAGTTCGACTTACAAGGTATTGGCCAAACTCAAGTCAACCCACGCGTAGACATGACCTTCGCTAGAGGGTTGCGTGCAATTCTTCGTCAAGACCCTGATGTGGTGATGGTAGGTGAGATTCGCGACATCGAAACCGCTCAAATTGCCGTACAAGCGAGTTTAACTGGTCACTTGGTATTGTCGACACTACACACCAATACCGCTGCTGGTGCAATTACCCGTCTTGAAGACATGGGGATAGAGCCATTTCTATTGTCATCAAGCCTGTTGGCAGTATTGTCTCAACGGCTTGTGCGTACGCTATGCCCAGACTGCAAAGTCCCCCATGCAATCAATCCTCAAGAGGCCGAAATCCTTGGTGTTACACCACAGGATCACGTACAAGCTTATGGCCCCCGTGGATGCGCGGCGTGTAACCAAACCGGTTATCGCGGCCGTACCGGTATTCACGAGTTATTGATTGTCGATGAGAGCATTCGCGGAATGATGCACGAAGGCAAAGGTGAGCAAGCGATTGAAAAACACATTCGCCAGTTTACCCCAAGTATTCGAGAAGATGGCTGTAGAAAGGTCCTTGCGGGTGTTACGTCTCTTGAAGAAGTATTGCGAGTAACCCGAGAAGACTAATGGCAGCGTTTGCATATAAAGCGATTAACGCCAAGGGGCGAAATGTCAGCGGAGTACTCGAAGGGGACAACGCCAGACAGGTACGTGCACAACTGCGCGAGAAAAGCCTAGTTCCCCTTGAAGTTGAACAAGTTGCAGAGAAGAACAAAGGTTCTTCTACCGGATTTACGCTATTCAAGCCCCGTATTTCTGCTAGCGATCTGGCATTATTGACTCGCCAGCTCGCCACGCTCATTGAGTCGGCTTTGCCGATTGAAGAAGCCTTACTCGCGGTTGCTGAACAATGCGAAAAACCGCGCCAGAAAAACATGATGATGGCCGTGCGCAGTAAAGTTGTAGAAGGCCATGGCTTAGCTCATGCCATGAGCGACTTCCCCAGTGTATTCGACGAATTGTTCCTCGCAATGGTCGCCGCAGGCGAAAAGTCAGGCCACTTAGATACTGTATTGAACCGTTTGGCCGACTACACTGAGCGCCGCCAGCAAACACGTAGCCAAATCATTCAGGCCATGGTTTACCCCAGTTTAATGATGTTTTTTGCCGTTGGCATTGTGGTACTTTTGTTGACAGTGGTGGTACCGAAAATTGTTGGACAGTTTGAACACATGGGCCAAACATTGCCAATGATGACGCAAATTCTCATTGCCACCAGCGACTGGATGCGCGCCTATGGTGTGTTTTTATTCCTCGCGATATTGCTGCTCATTGCTGGGTTTCAGCGTTTGGTACAGCAACCTGCATTTAAGCTTAAGTATCATCGGTTTATTCTCAAATTACCGCTCATCGGCAAGGTAGCTAAAGGGCTAAACACAGCGCGTTTTGCCCGTACCTTAAGTATATTAACCGCCAGTGCAGTACCTTTGTTAGAAGCCATGCGTATAGCTGCCGATGTATTGCAAAACCAACATATCAAAAATGCCGTTGCCGACGCGGCGGTTAACGTTAAAGAGGGCAGTAGCTTGCGCGCTGCACTCGACAACACCCGCATGTTCCCGCCTATGATGATGCACATGATTGCGTCAGGTGAAAAGTCAGGTGAACTGCAACAAATGCTCGCGCGAGCAGCAGATAACCAAGATAGGGAATTTGAAGCCCTAATTGGTGTCTCACTAAAAGTATTTGAACCATTGCTGATCATCACCATGGCTGCGGTCGTGTTGTTTATAGTAATGGCAATCCTTCAACCCATACTTGCATTGAATAATATGGTGAATATTTAATGAAAACTCTACCTCGTTCCTCTGGATTCAGCTTAATTGAAGTCATGGTTGTACTAGTTATTATCGGTATTATGGCTGCCATGGTGGCACCGTCTATCATGGGTAACCAAGAAAAAGCGCAACTGAAAAAAGCCGCAGTCGATATCAATAATCTCGAAGGCGCTTTGCAAATGTACAAACTCGATAACAACATGTTCCCTACATCAGAACAAGGCCTAGAAGCTTTGGTCAACGCGCCCACTATCGAGCCTTTACCACGCAACTATTCGTCAGATGGTTATATTCAGCGTCTACCCGATGATCCTTGGGGCAACCCGTATGTGTTGATCAGCCCAGGAGAAGTAGGTCGCATCGATATTTTCTCTTACGGCCCAGACCGTCAACCAGGCACCGAAGATGACATCGGTAACTGGAATTTAAACGACTATCTGTAATTGATGAGCGGGTATGCGTAAATCACTTTCACAATCTGTGTCGGCAAGACGAGGATTTACGCTGCTCGAATTGTTACTTGTACTCATGCTGGTGGGCTTGGCATCGGCCTATGTCGTTTACAATGCATTCGGTGTGAGCCAAGCTAAGTTGCTTGAAAAACAAGTAAACCGCTTTAACGTTGTGCTCAATCTCGCCAGCGATTTTGCCGTGATGAATCAACGGCAACTCGGTATTCGCATTGATGAGAACAAGCGCCAATACCTTTTTTTGGCGTTGGATGACGAAGATAAATGGCAGGTTATCGAAGACGATCAGGCATTAGCGACATACACGCTCCCCGAGCCATTTACCCTCTCTCTTTCACTTGATGAACTCCCGTGGCAAGAAGACGACAGCTTTTTCGACACCAACTTATTTGACGAAGAGCTGAGTGTGCAAGAAGACGGTGTGAGCATTGGTGAGAAAGAGCCGCCACCGCCTCCTCCGCCACAAATTTTTGTGATGTCGAGTGGTGAAATCACGCCTTTTAGTTTGGTATTCGCGTATGAGCCAGATTTTGGTGATGACCTACCGGCTTACTTTCAGCTCAATAATCGCGATGTTCCCCCGTTTGAGGTGCTGGGCCCTTTGGAGCAGTACCCTGAATGATTAGCGCGAAAAAATACAAACAACAGGGGATGACCTTAATTGAGGTCATGGTTGCGCTGGTGATTTTTAGTCTTGCGGGCGCAGCCGTCGTCAAAGCCACATCTGATCACATTAACAGCGTAAGTCGAATTCAAGACGTGACAATGGCCACATGGGTAGCGAACAACCACATCAATCAGTTATTGATGACCGAGCGCTGGCCCATAAAAAACAACCAAAAAGGCAGTGTCGAGATGGCAAACCGCACTTGGTATTGGCAACAACAAGTTGCCGCCACCAATGACGACACCCTAAAACAAGTCACCATTCAGATAAGCCTAACTGAAGACTACAAGTCTAATGTCACTTCAGTAACCACGTTTATCGCCAAACCAAGCTCGGCGGGCAGCTAATGCAGCAACGGGGCTTTACACTACTAGAAATCATTATCGCTATGGCCATCTTCACCATGTTAGGCCTAGCGGCAACAGGTGTGTTAAATACGGTCACAACAGCGGACCAACGCTCTTCCGATCACGTAACACAATTACAAACCTTGCAGCGCGTGATGTTGATCATTGAGCGAGATATGGAACAAGTAGTCGCGCGCCCTGTCCGCAGTTACGATTATGAAGATAATAATCTTGTGATGGTGGGCGGCGATCTCGATGACAGCGATGCCGATGGCATTATTTTTGTTCGCACCGGGTGGGAAAACCCACAATTGATATTACCTCGCAGCACATTGCAATTTGTGAGCTATCGCTTACGCGACAATAAACTCGAACGTTTATACGGTAATTATGTCGATAACGTTATCGGCTTCGAGCCTAAAGTTCGCACTTTGTTAGAAGGCGTTGACGATCTACAAGTGGAATTTTTTACCGCCAGAGACGAAAACAATAGCGACCAACTCGAATGGAATGATAGCTATTCAGGAGAATCCTTACCTAAAGGGGTCGCTATCGAAATTACAACCACCGCATTTGGTAAAGTGCGCCGTGAGTTTGCATTGTTAGGGGCCAGCCAATGAAGCCCGTAAAGTCTCAAGCAGGTGTTGCTTTACTCATTGTGCTTATGGTTGTGGCATTGGTGGCGATTATCGCGACAGAAATGGGTGGCCGATTGCAAATTAACGTTCAGCGTGCCATCAACATTAAAGAAAATAACCAAGCCTATTGGTATGCCATGGCAGCAGAGCAATATGCGAGCCGCGCCCTGAAAACCCTAATAGAAGAAGCTGACGACACCATTCATTTAAACCAGCCTTGGTCACAAGAGTTCACGTATCCCGTCGACGGCGGGCAAATCACTGCGCAATTAGAAGATATGCAAAGCTGTTTTAATCTAAACGCATTGCCCGGTGACAGCAGCACTACATCTGGGACCACGAACAGCTCAGAAACCATGGAAGCATTTAAAAACCTGTTACTCACGGCAGAGTTGGAGATTGATAGCTACACCGCAGATACCATCAGAGATTCGCTCGCGGATTACATCGACGAAGACACACAGATGCGCTCTTACGGTGCTGAAGATAGTGAGTATGAAGCCTTAGCCGCACCTTATCTAGCCGCCAACCGTTTGCTCACGGTGCAATCGGAGCTGCGCTTGATAAAGGGTGTAGAACCCACGTGGCTGGCGAAATTATTGCCGTATGTTTGTGTTATTCCCGACAACACAACACTGGCGATCAATGTGAATACCCTGGACGAAGACGACGGCCCTCTGCTTGCAGGCATTGTGGGTATATCGGTTGGCGAAGCGTCCGCTGTCATTGCTAGCCGCCCAGAAGACGGCTGGGATGACATTGCCGATTTTTTGGCTAACTCTACCATCCAGGGCGCGAATTTAACCGACACAGAACAAGATTGGTTTGTGGTTACCACAGAGCATTTTATTTTACATACCAAAGCCAGCTACAATAGCGCAACGTTTGCAATGACTTCGGTGTTTAAAGCAAGCAGCGACGACGGCATATCGTTATTGCGACGAGAGTTTGGAGTGATCAAGTAATGGAACAATTAATTATCAGACTGGGTTCAAGGCAACATGACCCTGTGCACTGGCTAGTCTGGTCAACGGACGAAGCGGAAATTATCGCATCGGGAGAATTACCCGACGCAGACCAATTAACGACGCTGTCTGAGCGAGCAGGCCGTCGTGCAGTCATCGCCTTGGTCCCAACGTCTGATGTGCTGATGAAGCAGGTCACTCTGCCACCTAAAGCTGGGCACAAAGTACTGGCCGCCATTCCTTTTATGGTTGAAGACGAGTTAGCGGCGGATATCACCACCCAGTTTTTTGCTTATGGCCCTAAACACAATGACCAACAAGCGGTTGCCATTGTCGACCATGACAAAATGCAACAGTGGAAAGCCATGTTAAGCGCGGCAGATTTGCATTGTGACCGTATGCTACCTGATATCCTCGCCGTGCCAGAAAATACAGAAGGGTGGTCAACGCTGACATTAGGGAACGACTGGCTAATCAGACAAAACCATTGGCAAGGAATGCAAGGTGAAGCGGAATGGCTATTGCCAATTATCGAACACCATGCCAAACGCCAAGAAGCGCCGTTAATTATTCATAATTATAGCGATCAGCCGATTAACCATCTCGCTCATGTAGATACGACTACCGCCGATCTAGAACCCGCCATGCAAGTGCTTGCGAAAACTGCGCTAGCAACCAAATTCAATTTATTGCAAGGCGAGTACAAAAGCCGCAAACAAGGCAATGCTGTTTGGCGCCAGTGGCGCGTAGCAGCCGTGTTAGCGATATTAGTCCTCGGCTCAACCTTAGTTGACAACTTCGTGCAACTACAACAACTCAGTAGCAAGAATGACGCGATGGCAGCCCAAATTACCGATACGGTAAAACAAGGCTTCCCGAATATTGGTGCATACCGTGACGTCAAAGCAAAACTAAAAGCAGAAATGCAAAAACTGGAG
This sequence comes from Alteromonas sp. ABE4_545, assembly GCF_056161325.1. Classification (NCBI taxonomy): domain Bacteria; kingdom Pseudomonadati; phylum Pseudomonadota; class Gammaproteobacteria; order Alteromonadales; family Alteromonadaceae; genus Alteromonas; species Alteromonas sp. ABE4_545. Next base: position 66,487 of record NZ_JBSWYY010000003.1, on the reverse strand, counting down.
TCGGGTGGAAATGGCGCGTCGATGACGGTCATGCTGGTGCAATTGTCTGAGGCCTTCGCGCGTTCGCAAATCAAACCACAAACAATCCGGTTTGACGGTAAACGCACTGAAATACGACTACAAGCCGAAGGCAATAATTTTGAGGCGCTGGAAACCTTTAAAAAAGGCGCAGAATCGGCCGGTTTTACGGTAGAGCAGGGTGCGATCAATAACAGAGACGACAAAGTGATTGGCACCATGATCATTAGGAGCCCATCATGAACGAGTTAATGAAACGCTTTCACGGTTTAAGTGAGCGCGAACAAAAGCTGGTAGTGCTCACGGGCATTGTGATTATCATCGCCCTTTTTTATTGGCTAATTTGGCAACCCATCGCCAACGGCTTGGTGAATGAGCAAACCCGTTATACGTCGCAGCAATCAACGCTGACATGGGTACAAGAACAAAGCACTCGCGCCCAACAACTGCGCCGTAGTGTGGGCAAAAGCGCACAATTTAGAGGTTCGTTACCGCAAGCTGTCAATCAAACTAGCGGCCAATTTAATGTGCCTATTAGCCGCATGCAGCCACAAGGTGACGAACTATTAGTGTGGGTAGACCAAGCGCCATTTGATCAAGTGGTGGCATGGTTAAACGCACTGGAAGAGAAGGGCATTATTATACTTCAAGCCGATATGGCTGAAGCAGACCTAACCGGTCACGTTAAAATCCGCCGATTACAGTTAGGAAAACCATGAAAATTCGTTGGGGTTGGTTAGCGGCTGGCATCGCCGCATTCATTATCTTTCTTATCGCTTACCTACCGGCCGCACAAATTATTGGCCGTATTACACTACCCAAAGGCGTGGTCATCAATGGTGTCTCTGGTACTGTGTGGTCAGGCAAAATTAATCAGCTTGGTGTAAATGGTTTACCCGTTAATCAGCTCACCTGGGACGTACATCCGTGGTCTTTGTTCACAGGTAAACTAAGCGTTACACTCAAAGCAGGTAATATTCGCAACGCTGATGATATTGCTTTTTCTGGGCCGGTGCAGGTTTCACTGTTTAATCCAGAACATGTTGCGGCGCAAAAATTCTCGCTTTATTTGCCGACAAATCGCGTTATTGCGCAAGTGCCTTTGCCGCTTCCGGTTGATGCAGGAGGCCGTTTTAGAGTGCAAATTACCGAACTCGACTTTGCTAACCGTTGTGCGGCATTAAATGCAACCGGAGATTGGTTAAATGCGAGTGTGGCTGGCACACAAGGGCCAATTGAGTTAGGCACCTTTAGCGCCGACTTAGCCTGCCAAGGTGATGACATTGCAATTTTAGTGGCAGAGCCCAACAGCTTCGGGCTGAATATCAACGCCATTGTGTCAGCTAACTTTAAAGATATTAGCGTAACAGGCAAGTTCAAACCCGACGACTCCTTGCCTGACGAAGTGCATCAAGCGGCTCGCTTTTTCGGCCAGCCTGGCGCAGACGGTTACATCCCCGTTAAGCTTTAAAGCACTGACCGAGCACTCAATCAGTAAACCGGGCGGGGTGTAAAAACTTCGCCATCGCTAGCAACATTGCCAATTCATAAACACTTTGGCGGGTCGCAAGATTATTAGTCAATAAACTGATCGCGCCGCCTTTCTGCTTTATATTGTCGGTGTCGAACAACTTGTCCATTAAAGGCCCAAGCTCTGCGCCTTGTTGCAACGCCTGATAAACAGAAGCTGGTAAAGGCAAGTGCGCACTGCGGCCTACAGACCACTGCTCATCGTGGCAAATAGCAATATAGGCAAACGTCGCAGGGCCATCGTCAAAGCAGTCTACGCCGCCCTCAATGGCTACGTACCAATCAGCGTGCGCCTTGGCTTTCACCGCATTCACCCGATTCACGGCTCCTTCGCGAGTGGCGGCATCGGTTAATGGTTGCTCGGCGACACCACTGGGTACAGACATCCCTTCAACCTGCCAATTCACATCAGGAAAACAGAGAGACAATGTGCGGTTAACAGCCCCCACTTTAACAGGGTTCAGCGACCCAACGATGCATGATGCGGTTTTCATGGCTCACTCCGTTGAACCGGATTTGCCAAAACAGAAGCTAACAAGTCGCGATAGTCAGACACGGCTGGAAACTCTGTAATCTCCCTATGCGGTTGCTGACTATCGGGGTTCGACACCGCCAGAAGGTGGGCAATACCAAAGGTTTGTGCAGCCGCCAAAATAACTAGGCTATCATCCACAAACAAGGTACGTGCAGGATTGAATTCCAATCGTTGTTGCAATTGTTGCCATAATGACTGCGACTCTTTGGTTACACCAAATTCGTGAGTTGAAATCAAGGTGTCGATGTGGTCGTCGAGTTGGGTGTGTTCAACTTTGAGCGACAAACTATCAGGGTGGGCATTGGTGACTAAAACCACTTCGCGGCCAGAAGTTTTCAATGCATCGAGGAAGGGGAGTGTGTCGGGCCGAAGCGCAATCAAATGCTCTATCTCGCGTTTGGCGGCCATGATATCGATGTTTAACTTATCAGCCCAATAGTCAAGACAATACCATTCAATTTGCCCACTCACTTGAGAGTAAGCCTCATGCATGCGCTCTCTGCATGACGATTCCGGCTCACCCGTCAGCGCTGCAATTTTGGCAGGTAAGTGATTCATCCAGAACTGATTATCAAAATGCAGGTCTAACAAAGTACCGTCCATATCTAAAAGTACGGTATCGATTTGATCCCAAGGCAGAAATGGCAAGCGCTTTTCCTTATAATGCGTTAATCTTAATCAAAGGCAGTATGATAACGAAAGTCCGACCCGATAGACATGAGTAAAATCGACCCAGACAAAACACTACCCACTATCCACGATAGAGCAATCGTAGCAGAGAGCCGGTTCTTCCGCGTAGAGCGCCTTGATTTGGAGTTTTCCAATGGCGCAACACGTCAATTTGAACGCATGGCCGGTTATAACCGCGGCGCCGTAATGATTGTACCTATCATAAATAATGACACCCTTGTGTTGGTGCGTGAGTATGCCGCTGGGACGCACTCTTATCAGTTAGGTTTTCCAAAGGGCCTAATCGACCCCGGAGAGACGCCCCTGCAAGCTGCAAACCGCGAGCTGCAAGAAGAGGCCAATCTCGCTGCCAAAGAACTCCACGTGATCCATCGCGTACACATGGCTCCTACGTTTTTTGACGCGCAAATGACAATTGTTGTAGCGCGCAACCTCTACCCTCAGTCACTAACAGGTGACGAACCAGAACCTCTTGAAGTCATTCATTGGCCACTTGCCAAAGCCGATGAACTGCTAGCCAGAGAGGACTTTGTAGAAGCCCGTTGTGTAGCCGCCCTATTTTTAGCTCAGAAGTGGTTGAAGGAGCAATAAACTATGCCGGAAGACGCCGCCCCCATAGAGTCATTACTCGAACTTGCAAAATCCGCCGCCGTTGAAGCCGGTGAAGCGGTGATGACCCTCTACGATGAGGGTGATTTCAAAAGCTTTCAGAAAGATGATGATTCGCCCGTTACCACCGCGGATTACAAGGCCAATGAAATTATCATGGAGCGATTGCAAGCCGCATCCCCCGATATACCGATTTTGTCAGAAGAAACCAAACACGCCTCATTAGCCGAGCGTAGCCAATGGAAGCGTTATTGGTTAATCGACCCAATCGACGGCACACAGGAATTTATCGCACGCAGTGGCGATTTCGCCGTTAACATCGCCTTGATTGAAGATAACGTCCCTATTATAGGTGTTATCTTCTGGCCGCCAGGACAAAGTCTGTATTACGCCAGTAAAGGCCAAGGTGCTTTTAAAGAAAGCCCTGAATTTACTGGGAAAATTCACGTGCGTAAATTGGATGATCCAGACAACAGCGTCATCATTATGGCAATTAGTCGTCGTCAGGCCAGAGATAAAGTCATGTCTCGCATGTGTGCAAGACGTATGTATCAAACCCTGCCTCTAGGCAGTTGTTCGTTAAAAGCCTGCTTTATCGCTGAAGGTAAAGCTGACGCCTTTATGCGTATAGGCGTTACAGGTGAATGGGATGCAGGTGCATCTCAATGTATCGTAAGCGAAGCCGGTGGTAGTATCTTAGCCGCCACACTAGAACCATTGACGTACAACCAACGCAACACATTGGAAAATCCCGACTTTGTCGTCCTTGGCGACCAGCGAGTCCCGTGGGAGCAAGTCGTCCAATACGAAAGGAGTGAATAAATGTTATCTCGAACTTTACTGGCTATCTCTGCACTCGTTGCCCTACCGGCAATGGCTCAGTGGCAAGTTGCCCCTGATGAATCATCGTTAAACTTTTTAACCACTAAGAATGCCCAGATAACCGAAGTTCATGCTTTTGAAAAAGTGTCCGGCACTATCAACAACAGCAATATGGCCGAAATTGATGTGGCACTGGATTCTGTGAATACCAAAATTGAGCTCAGAGACACTCGAATGAAAGATATTTTATTCGAAACGGGCACGTATCCAAAAGCGACGTTTTCTGCCAATATCGCGAAGGAATTACTCAATTTGCCCGCCGGCTCAAGTAAACAAGCCTCAGTAAAAGGCACAATTTCACTGCATGGTATGAAAGCACCCACTACCTTTGACGTATTGGTGACTAAAGTGAACGACAACACGTTAACGGTAACTACCGTTGCGCCAACAGTATTATCAGCTGCTAACTTTGGTTTAAATGGCGGAGTGCAAACTCTGCAAACCTTGGCAGGTTTAAGCAGCATTACCACAAGTGTTCCCGTGACATTTTCTGTCACTTTCACCCAGAAATAATACGATTTCTCTTCTGAGGCAGTTACATTAACTGCCTCACATCCCGCCTCAAATACTAACTATTACAGCCTATTAGTACAAAATAAATGGTTATCTTTGTGATTTTCAGTATAGTCGCTTGGCTTGATGGAAAGCAGTCGCTTATTCAAAGAATAAGCAGGAATAATATTGGTCTTTCGACCCCATATAAATAAGGAAATACCATGCAGTATTTTATTGAAGCAATGCAAAAGTATGCGGAATTCACTGGCCGCGCTCGTCGTAAGCAATTTTGGATGTTTTATCTTTTCGTGGTTATTTTTTCAATCGCGTGCGGTATCGTAGATCTCATCATTGGTGCGAGTATTCTTGGCATGCTTTTCTCTCTGGCTATGCTAATCCCAACCTTGTCTATCGGTGCTCGTCGTCTGCACGACACTGGTCGTAGTGGTTGGTGGCAGTTGCTCTATCTTCTTCCTCTTATCGGTGCCATTGTCCTATTGGTATTCTTCGTATTAGACAGCCATGATGACAACCAATTTGGCGCGAATCCAAAAGCAAGTGCCGCTTAATTATCTTTTGTAATAAAAACGGGCATCTCGTTAAAAGATACCCGTTTTTTTTTACGCTAGAAGCTTGCTATGCCGCACTTTGTACGGGCAATTGAGCCGGTAATGGAGCTTTATTGAAAGCCTGAATCACCATTGGTTGCCAATTCACTTCAGGTAACACTGGCAATTCTGCAGCAGCGTTGCTGAAATCAAAGTTTGCCATACCAACACGTACACGTTTCAAAGCTTGTCCTTCTTTACGCTCAGGAGAGATGACAAAAATACCATTGCGAAATGCGCTGTGACCCAACTTCAAACTACTAGAGAAGCGTATGATAGGCGCACTCAGTGCAAGACCAATTAACACCGGCATTAACCAAACGAATAGAGACGGTGTGAAATACCATGTTGTCACACCCCAAGCGATAGCAAGTGAACTTGCTACCTGGGTGCGTTTAAATGCGTCAGCCCAAGGTACCATTTTGCCTTCGCGGTCCTGTGCTTCCCATCTTACAGAGTGGCCAACAAATACGCTCAATACAAAGTAACTATGGTAGAACATCATTAATGGAGCCAATAACATCGCCATGATAATTTCTACCACGGCCCCTTTTAATAGGGTAAATGCACCACCAAATTCCTCTCGACGTTGGATCAATGCCAAAATAATTCCCAACACTTTAGGCATCAGCAACAATGACGTAGTGCCCCACAGTGTCCACATCATCATATCTTGACGCGCAACTTGCCACGTAGGGAACAACTGATATTCATTGCCAAAAAACTCTGGAATAGTCAGTGCTTTATCTAGGGCGTCAGCTGTACCAAGCGCCAACATTAGCATTAGCACTAACGAAGACATATAAGCAAACGCGCCAAAGATGAAGTGCATGCGGTTTGTCATGGTTAGACCTTTTACCTTCAACAGCCCTAGGTGTTGAATATTGCCTTGAACCCAACGACGGTCACGCGTTGCGTATTCCAGAATGTGGGCGGGTACTTCCTCATAACTGCCATCAGTATCTGTTAGCAAGTAGGCTTCCCAACCTGCACGGCGCAAAAGCGCTGCTTCTACGAAGTCGTGACTTAAAATATCTCCGCCGAATGGCTCTCTACCGGGTAATGACGGCAAGCCACAGTGCTGCATAAAGGGAGCGATACGAATAACGGCGTTATGCCCCCAGTAGTTGGCACTGTCGGTCTGCCAAAATGACAACCCAGTTGCTAGCATTGGGCTGTACAAGTGTGCCGCAAACTGCACAAAACGTCCGAAAAAGGTAGTAGAACGCACAGGCATAGGAATGGTTTGTACCAGCGCCACTTTGTCGTTGGCCTCAATACGCTGAGCTAGCTCAACCATTCTTTCACCGGTCATAATGCTGTCGGCATCCAATACAATCATACTTTCATAGTGGCTGCCCCAACGTTGACAAAAATCGGCAACGTTACCCACCTTACGCCCTTCGTTTTTCTCACGACGACGGTAGAACACTTGGTCTGCATAAGCACCTAAACGCTGCTTAAGATGTTGAAAACCTTTAAGTTCAGCTTCAGCCATGTCTGGCTTTTGTGTATCGCTTAACATGTAAAAGTCGAAGTCTTTGCCGTGTTCAGTACCAGCTAGCTCACGTACACACGCCTCAAAACCAACCATGATCCGACGCGTATCTTCGTTGTATACAGGCATGATCACCGCATGACGCTTCGTTAATGCCGTGCTCGAATCAGGCTTAGGCTGTGCTTTTTTCAAGCTTAAAGGGTCGATGTTCGCTAAACGCAGTACAAAGCCAATTACACCTGTCCAAAACGCCATACTTAACCAAGCGAACAGAACCAAGCTTAACCCTAACTGAGCAATTTCGATTCCGGTTAAACCATTTGGCAAAAAGATTTCGTAAAGACTCCAACCAGCTAACGCCATTGTGGGTACGACGAGTATTGCCAGTAACATCAAGCGCATCGCCTCACCACGTACTGCGAGTGTAAAGTTTGATTCTGTTTTCATGGGCTTGTGTTGAGCTGATTTATTTTGCTTGATAAACATAATTCCACACCTCGCTGACTCGTTGATTGTCTTTGGCGATATACAAACGCATATCCGCCGTTGCTTGTTGCGCTGCTTGAAGTAAGAAAGTGGCGCGCAACTCAGTGCCATCATTCACAGGGTAAAGGCGAGCTTGAGATACTTGGCCATTGGCAGCACTCAACTGCACGCTCAAGTTTTGAATCTCACCGCTTAGCGATTCAGGTAAGGTAAAGTCCACAACAAAACGACGAGACTTCACGGTTTTCGCTTTTTCAGACTCTTCTTCGCCTGGCTGAATACCAGAACCTTGGCGAGTACGAAGCACCGTCATTAATGGCGTAGTGGTTTGTTGTTCAACGTTACCGTCTACGGTGCGAATGGTGTAGCTGAAATAGCGGCTATCGCCCTGATTAAACGGTGTTTTAGGCACCCAATAAGCCACAATATTGTCGTTTACTTCTGAACGCGTGGGTATTTCAACGACTTCCACTCTTCCTTCGTCAAAGCCTTCTTCCGGAGTTACCCACAGACCTGGACGCTTGTGATAAGCGGCTTCTTGGTCCAAGTAGTGATCAAAGTCAGTATCGCGTTGCAACATCCCAAAGCCCTGAGGTTTAGTATCAACCAAAGACGTAATCTGAAGATGAGCGGGGTTGGTCAAAGGGCGCCAAATTTGTTCTCCGGCATTGGTCACCATTAATACGCCATCGCTGTCATGCACTTCTGGACGATAGTCATCAGGCTTGCTTTGACTGTGCTCGCCATACAAAAACATACTGGTAAACGGCGCTACGCCAAGTTTCTTCACGTCTTCGCGTGCGAACAACCAAGATTTCACCTTCATTTCTGTATCTTTGCCAGGCGTCAATTCAAAACGATAAGCACCGGCAACAGAAGGGCTTTCCAAGCGCGCGTAAATCACGATAGGGCCGTTTTCTTTGGGTTCAATCAACCAAAACTTCGTGAAATAAGGGAACTCTTCACCCTCTGTTTCAGCAGTATCGATAGCTAAGCCACGCGCTGAAATACCGTACACATTGTCTCCACCAATCAAGCGAAAGTATGACGCACCTTGAAATACGGCGAACTCATCTTTGTATTCGCTGTTCTTAATTGGGTAGTGCACGCGAAACCCTGCAAAGCCTGCATTCTCATTGGTCAAGCCAGACAGATTCGACGCTTGTTGGTCATAACTAAACGCATCTTTATTAAAGGGAACAGGGTGTTCTTGGTTTTGGTTGTCAACAGTAATGACACTCACTGGCTGCTTGAACAAAAAACCAGGATGAAAGAACTGCACTTCGTAGTCATTTTCACCATGCCACAAGCTGTGATCTGCTTTATAACGAATGGCACGGTAGGTTTGATAATCCATATTTTTAAGAGAAGCATCTAAACCATGATCATCAACGGTAAAGCTCTCTTGCGCAGAAAGGCGCGCTTCTTCTATCACTTTATTTAAAATAACGACGCTATCAGCAGGTAGGTTTTCTTGTGTTACCTCATCAGCGCTACTGATACTTGCACTAAGCAATGCTACTGCAGAAACGGTACAGGTAAGTAGTCGGCGAATACCCAAGCCTTTCTGCAATGCTTGAAATACTTTTTTTATAGAAAATGCATTGTGTTGGCTGTTGTTGGAAAACATAAAAAACTCCGTGAACAAGATTCACATTGACTAGAGCAATTGTCGTTCCAACATGGTAAAAAACTTTAATAATACAATAATTACAAATACTTACACTAAACTGAACGGTTTTTCCGCGGCTTTCAATTAGGTTTATTATACTTTTGGCTAATCTCACTGTTGGCTTTTAGCGACACTTCAGTACTAACTCTAGCGATATTTACACCACAGTGATAACACTCATGAACATACCCAACACAACCAAAGACAAGTAACTATATATTTTTAAAGGATAATTTTATTTTTCTTTGCTTTTTTATTAATTCTGGCCTGCCCTTTGCGAGAGTCTAAGCCACAGCGTAGTTATAAATCGAAAAAGGAGACACTCATGCGCAAATCAACAACGGCTTTAGCATTACTGATTGCAGCAGGTACATTTTCAACAGCAGTTCTGGCCAATGGCCCTGCATGGCGATATGTAGAGGGTGGCTACACCTCATTAGATGGTGACGGGGGTTTAGATGCTGATGGTGCTTTTATTGGTGGTAAGTATCAGATTAACCCAAATGTATATTTAAACGGTGAATTCACCTTTGTTGAAGAAGGCAGCGCCGATATTAACCTACTCACTTTAGGTGGGGGCTACATCGTACCTTTGAATACCACCACAGACGCATACGCGGGCATTAACTTTGAACGAGTAGACACTGATGGCTATGACGATAACGGCTACAGCTTGGCGGCAGGCGTTCGCTCAATGGTGACAGACGTTGTTGAAGTAACAGGTGAGCTAGGCTATTACGACGTCAGTGACGGTGATATGACCTTCAAAGTGGGTGGTAACTACTACATCAGCCCAGAACTGTCGGTTGGTGCGAGCTACAAGTTTATGGACGGCGGCGACATTATGCAACTCGGCGCACGTTACGCATTTTAAATAGCAAAAGGGCTGGTTTATTCCAGCCCTTGATATTCTTCTCCGTCTAGCGTGACTTGGTCTTTCGGCCTGATATCAACCGTTTCATGTAATTCAGAATACACAAGCACGGCTTCTTTACTGGCTAATAGCCCCAACACTTGCTCAACTTTATCCTCAAAACTGGCTTCTTCTTCACCGTAATCGGTCCCTTCTCTCAACACGAAAGCTTCAGCAATATTACGTAGCGTGTCTTTTTCTATTTCATCAATAGGGATAATCATATTCAGGCTCTCGGTAAATAGTCCGCCACAAAACGGCGTACTCGTTCATGTAGCCATACAGTTGGCTTATTGAAAGCACCTTGCATAAAGCCAACATGCCCACCTTCTTCACTCAATTCCAATGTGACAGCACGTGCCAACTCTTGTTCCGATGGAACAATGACCGGCGACATAAATGGGTCGTCGATAGAGTGTAAAATCAACGTAGGACAATGAATCGCGCTGAGAAAGTGATACGCACTGCATTTCTCATAATAGTCTTCTGCGTCACTAAAGCCATGTAGTGGCGCAGTGATCAAGGTGTCGAAGCGTTTAAAGCTATGAATGGTGTCGACGTCGTCGTGGTTAAGCTGGATCAAGTTGCGATAGTCGATATGCGCCATTTTCTTCAGCAGTGTGCGTTTCATGCTCGCGAGTAGATACTTCTGATACACTCTTGAGAAACCACGATCGATACTTTGCGCACATTCACCTAACTTCAAGGGTGCAGAAATGGCAATAGCGGCGGAAAGCCAGTGTTGTGAGGGGTTTTCGCCCAGCAATTTGAGCAACATATTGCCCCCAAGTGAAAATCCAATTCCCACCATAGGCAACCCTGGGTAACGCGCGGCAAGTAGCTCCAGCACATAACTCGGATCTTCCGTTTCACCTGAGTGATACGCACGCGGTTTAATATTCGGCTCGCCACTACAGCCGCGATAATGCATCAAAACAACTTGCCAACCATCGCGGCTTAACGTCGCCATCATGTCGTTTGCATAATGGCTCTTAATAGACCCTTCCAAGCCATGAAATAAGACCACAAGCCCTGTGAGTTTTTCCGGCTTTGGCCCCCATGCTAAGTCGAGAAAGTCCCCATCCGGCAGCGAGATACGCTCGGTGGTATACGTGAGGGGCTGGCGCTTTTGTAAAAAGCGTGGCCAGATTGTTTGGATGTGGCGATTCTTCGCCCATTTAGGCGCCACAAAGCTACTCTTGATAATTCTGCCGTGGGCGAGATTTTCCTTGATCATGTATTACCTAATACGTCACACCGTGTTAAAAATCACATCTATCGCTTGTTGCGCTTGTTGTTGGTTTTGCCAGTGATAGTGCGCAATAAGCACCTGAGTATTCGACAAGTTATCTGGCGCACTGGTGCGCACTTCCGCAGTGTTCAATTCAATTAAACACTCGACTAGCAGCTTTTGCTGCTGTTGCTCTAAAACCAGCTCTTGTTGTTTGTAATCTTCGTATTTGTCTGGCTCCGCCACTTTCGCTTCTCGGCGTTGCATACGAAATACCTGAAGGGCGTGATCATTGCGTTTAATTTTGGCTTCCAGAGAAGCCACATCATGCGGTGACAACGTTAACCCTAAACTATCACACCACAGCACCAACAAGCAGAGATTTACATTCGCGCCATAGGTATCTTGCAAAAACAAACACTGACTAGCGATACCTTTACGGGCATAAACCGCAAGGCTAAAGTGCCAAAATGCTTGGTCAGTCAGTTGCGAAGACGCAGGGAGCTTCATGCAGACGCCTGTTCAAAGGCCGTTTTTGCTGCTTCCAGTTGTTCTTGCGCATCAAGCCAGGCCATTTCTTCTTCTTCGAGCTGCTGCTTCAATACCGCTTGTTGATCCAATAACTTCAGCAATTGCGCTTTATTGGCTTCGTCATACAAGCTGGCATCACCCAAACTCGTTTCAACTTCGGCCAACGCGGCACCATGCTTGTCCATAGCCTTTTCGTGTTTGTCGATAGCCTTTCTGAGCGGAGCAGTGGCTTGCCTAAACTCAGCCTCGCGACGCTTTTCGGCTTTGCGGTCTATTTTGGGCTTATCTTCACTATTAGAGACAGGTTTGTCTTCTTGTTGCTGTTGCAAAATCCACTGTCGGTAGTCATCTAAATCACCATTAAAGGCATCCACTTGACCACGATCTACCAAGTAAAACTCTTCACACACTGAAGCAAGTAAGAAGCGGTCGTGAGAAACCAATACCATAGCGCCATTAAAGCCTTGCAAGGCGAGGTTCAATGCATGGCGCATTTCTAAATCTAGGTGGTTGGTCGGTTCATCGAGTAGCAGTAAGTTCGGCTGTTGATACACGATGAGCGCCAACACCAAACGCGCTTTTTCTCCGCCCGACATGGGCGCGACAGGGGCAACCGCATTGTCGCCATGAAAGCCGAAACCACCGAGGAAATCGCGTAGCTCTTGTTCGGTTGCCTTATTATTCAGGCGCTGTAGATGTAACAAAGCAGATGCGTCTGGGTCGAGATATTCCAATTGGTGCTGTGCGAAATACCCGACCTTCAGCCCTTTAGCGGTATTGAACACCCCTTGCATAGGGTCATGAACGCCGGCTAACAATTTGATCAGCGTTGATTTACCTTGCCCATTGCGCCCAAGTAGACCGATCCGACTACCTGGCACCAAATTCAATTTCACTTGTTCGAGAATGATCTTCTCGCCATACCCAAGCTGAACCTTTTCCATTTGAATCAGCGGGTTGGGTAAAGAAGCCGGCTCTTTAAAACTAAAGCTGAATTCACTCTCACTGTGCGCGGGTAACAAGGCTTCCATTTTTTCGAGTTGCTTGATTCGGCTTTGCGCTTGCTTGGCTTTACTGGCTTTGGCTTTAAAGCGATTAATAAAGGACTCTAAATGAGCGCGTTTATCTTGTTGTTTGCGATATTCAATATCTTGCAAGCGCAAGCGCTCTGCACGTTGGGTTTCGTAGCTCGAGTAATTGCCCGTGTAGGTGACTAACTTTTGTTGTTCAACACTCACGATTTGCTCTGCACAACTGTCGATAAAGGCTTTGTCGTGAGAAATTAGTAACAGTGTGCCAGCATAGCGCTGTAACCAGCGCTCAAGCCAAATTACGGCATCGAGATCCAAGTGGTTTGTAGGCTCATCCAGCAATAATAAATCAGAAGGGCAGAGTAGCGCTTGAGCGAGGTTTAGTCGCATACGCCAACCACCAGAAAAGTCCTTTACCGGGGCGCGAAGTTGCTCGGTACTAAAGCCTAAACCGGCCAAAATGGTGGCCGCACGCGCTTCTACATCATAGGCACCGGCTTGGGCCAATTGGTCGTGTAAGTGGCCAATACGCTCGCCCTCATGGGCCGCTTCGGCCTTTAGCAAATCAGCCTGAATTTGGCGTAGTTGTTTATCGCCGTCAATCACATACTCTATGGCTTCCCGTTCAACAGCAGGGGTTTCCTGAGCCACACTGACAATGCGCCATTGCTCTGGAATATGCACGTCACCGGCGTCAATGGCCAACTCTTGGCGAATCAGTGCGAATAAACTCGACTTTCCACAGCCGTTCTTACCGATAAGCGCCACTTTATGGCCCGGATAAATTTGTGCCGACGCGTCTTCCAGCAATACTTTGCTGCCACGCATAAAAGTGATGTTTGAAAGTTGGATCATACCGCTGCTAATGATTGCCTAAAACAAGGCCGGCTAGTGTACCAAATACACGCCCGCCTCGCGTAGTGAAGAAATTAAAGGCATAATACCCTATCTTTGTTTTCAATGTGATTGAGTCTTATGTCTACACGCCAAAAACGTCGATTTATTGCCGGCGCCACTTGCCCCAAATGCAAAGCCCAAGACACCATCATGTTGTTTATGGAAAACAACGTTGAAAAGCTCGCTTGTGTAGAGTGTGATTACACTGAGTCGCAAGCCGATACACAAGTGCAAGCAGCCACACGGAAAGAGGAAAACGTCATTGGTGTGTTTAAACCTGACTAATACGAGAGCCCATTATGCTCGCTAGCCTGCCAGAACTGACTATTGCACAGGGCTTCGGTTTACTGAGTTTTGCTATTGGTATTGCCTGTTTTTACCAAAAACAGGATCGCCAATTGAAAATCATACTTGCCATACTACAACTTAATAATGCGATTCATTTTTTGCTGATGGGTGCAATTCCAGCAGCACTCGGCACCACCTTTTCCTTAATTCGTACCGGTGTTGCACTTAAAACCTCGTCAGCCCCCATCGCCTATATCTTTATTATACTCACCGCCCTCGTGAGCGGTGCTTTTGTGGATGTATGGTGGCAGTGGTTTTCAGTGATAGGCGCTTGTATTGGTACGTACGCAGTATTTTGTTTAACAGGTATTGCCATGCGCATAGCATTACTTATCGGGGCATGCTGTTGGCTGACCAACAATATTTTAATTGGCTCAATCGGCGGTACTATGCTCGAGGGCACGCTGATAGTGGTTAATTTAACCACTATTGCGCGACTGTATTTTTTCCCTAAGCCCGAATAAACACAGACAGAGCCAAATACGCTGAATCAATAATGAGGCGGAGGCGTTTCTTCCGACATTTTCGCAATGTTCGAAGGTTCCATCGCTTTGAGTTTGTCGGTGGTCACGCGCAACACCGATTGCATCTTGTCGAGCTGATGCTGTTGAGAGGTAAGGGCATCGTTAAGTTGGTCAATGGTGTACTCTTGAAAGGCAACCTTAGTTTCCAACTCATCAATTTTTGCTTCTGCTGCTTCCAATTGAGCCGCTAAGGTTTCTAACGTGTTATTCGACATGTTTTATCTATCCCAGTATTCGGCAAGGCCGCTACTACTTACCGTGATAATTTGATTGTTTGGTTCAAAACCCACCGCATACACTACCGCTGTTGGTAGCGATTGGCCTTCTCTCGGCGCCACTTTCCAACTGCTCACTTGCTCGCCTGTTTTAACATCCCACAAAGTCACATTTCGGGAGGGCGAACCAGTAAGCAAATACTTACCATCATCAGAAAACACGGCATCGGTGAATATTTTCTGGCGCGCAATATACTGCAAAGTACTAATGGGTTCACCTGTTTGTACGTCCCATATTTGCGATTTTTGCTGACTATCGGCGGTGAACACATAGCGCCCTTGGTCATCTAGGGCCACTTTTGACACACGGCTCGGGTGCGGGAAGGTATGAATCACTTGCCCCGTTTCGGTATCCCAAAGATAAGCGACATAATCATTGCCACCGGACAGGGCATACCGGCCATTGGGAGAAATATCTACGCTATTAATTCGTTCTTGATGCCCTAAAAACTCGATACGACGCCCTGTCGCAGGCTCGAAAGCCATCACTTTACCATTAGCGCGCCCCACCAGTACGACACGACCACCATCTGAAATAGCGACATCGCGAATCGTCGACTCGTCAATGCGCCAAAAACCTGTAGGTTCGCCTGTTTCCACACTCCAAATAGCAAACGCTTCACGGTCGGATGTGACTACGTATTTTGCGTCAGCAGAAATGTGAACATTGGCCACCAAGTTATTGCCTTCACCTTGATGACTCCAATTAAATAAGGGTTTGTTGTCAGGTAGCTGCCAGACATTAATGCCATTATCCACACCGGAAACCACGCTTATCGTGCCATCAGGAGAGATATCAGCCGCGTAGGCGCCTTCTTTGGCCTGCTGAAACACTTCGTCAGGCTCGGTTTCCGGCAGACTGCACGCTGTGAGAGACAAACAGCCAGTGATTATGGTGAACAAATAGAGGTATTTCATGTCCTATGGGTTTCGCTTTACCGCTGCTACGTTTACCATAGCACGGAATCTATCGAATTTGACATTGCGTGAGGCCACCAAATTGAAATCTCGCAATTTACATTAAATATGGAGAAGTATATGCGTAAGTCGCTTGTTGCCTTATCTACCGTTGCTGCATTGGGTTTGTTTGCATGTCAGCCAAACACACAAGAAAAAGCCGACGCACCAGCACTGTCAGCAGAAAAAATGACCGAGACACAAAAGCAATCCTACGCCATGGGCGCGAGCATGGGTTTGTTCATCGCTGATCGAAAAGCACAATTTGAAGAAATGGGCTTAGAATTCGACGTTGCAGCATTACAACAGGGTTTTGCTGAAGGCATGGCAGACACCGCGCAATTTGATCGTCCACAACTACAAGAACTAGCACAAGCTGGTGAGCAAGCGTTCCGTGCAAAACAGCAGGAAAAAGCACAAGCAGCCGCTGAAGAGAACATTGAAAAAGGCGCAGCATTCTTGGCTGAAAACGCGAAGAAAGACGGTGTTGTTACTACTGAGTCAGGCTTGCAGTACGAAATTATCGAACAAGGTGAAGGCGCAAGCCCTGCGGCTACTGATACAGTAAAAGTACACTACCGTGGCACTTTGATCGACGGCACACAGTTTGACTCTTCATATGATCGTGGCGAGCCTATTGAATTCCCACTTAACCATGTTATTCCGGGCTGGACTGAAGGTGTTCAACTAATGCAAGAAGGTGGTAAATTCCGTTTCTACATTCCTGCTGAATTGGGTTACGGCGCGCGTGGCCAGGGCCAGATCACACCAAATTCTACGTTAATTTTTGATGTTGAGTTGCTAGAAGTCATCAAGCCTGAAGCAGACACAGCTGAAGGCGAATAAGCAGCCGCATACGCTGTAAAGACAAAAAGAAGAAAGCCGGCTTACGCCGGCTTCTTTACATCTTACAAGCATCTGTCCATGCTTAACTGGAAGTCCTTAGACTTACTTCGCTTCCCCCGCCACATTTCGGGGCAAGCATATGCCCAAATAGATGTTCGGGCCTTGGCTTAACGCAGTTTGTTTGTCTCTTTAAAACTAGTACAAATTCGAAAAATTTCCCGCGAAATTTCACTATTTTTGCTAAATCGCAGAATAATAACGACTTCTTCTTCTACCGTTTTTTCGCTCTCGCTGAGATAACAATGGTCTCGTCGCACATTTAAACAATACGAACCGCCCGAGCTTATACGCCACAAAACTGGCAACGAAATACAGCACTACGTTAATTGTTGGGGCCACAAAAAGCATTTCCATAACCGTTATAGCCAACAACAACACACCCGACGTCATCAAAACAAACCCCAGTAGCGTGGCCAGCACCGACTTTTCCTGCGGTGACGATTTTGATGTTGTATTACGCGATGACAAAGTCATAGTCTACACTCCCTGAATAGGTACGACGGTTGAGACGAAATTTACCTTAGTGCTACTCTCCAAACGACAATATTGCACAATATTTACTCCATGCAATCTATCAACTCTTTGGGTGTTACTCAAGTGATAGTAGGTAAATACCCACCAACAAGTTATCCACTCACGTTATCCCATTCTTTGTGTATTGAGTTGCAACACATTGCCCATATAAAACAAGGAAAGAAGCAAGGCACAGTTAAAGCAGAATGGCGAAAACAAACTTGGTCACCCGAGAAGGGTATAACAAGCTCAAACAAGAGCACGATGAACTATGGTTTAAAAAGCGACCTGAAATTACCAAGATAGTCCAATGGGCCGCTAGTTTGGGTGACCGCTCCGAAAATGCCGACTACACCCACAATAAGCGTCTGCTGAGACAAATCGATCGAAGAGTGCGTTTTTTGCGCAAGTTTTTACCCGACGTAAAAGTAGTAGACTACTCGCCAGAACAAGAAGGACGCGTATTTTTCGGTGCCTGGGTTGAAATAGAAAACGACGAAGGCGATACCAAGCGCTTTCGCATCGTTGGCCCAGAGGAAATTTATGGTGAAGCGAAAAACTATATTTCTATCGACGCCCCGATGGCGCGCGCACTCATCAAAAAAGAAGTAGATGAAGATGTGACTGTACCCACACCGGAGGGGCCAAAATATTGGTTTGTCACTCAGATACATTACACAAACCCCAATTGGGATTAACCGTGAAACAAACTATGCCGCTGATCTTTGTTTTACTGAGATCTCACGAGTCAGACTAGCCTGATTATGCAACAGTGCTATACTGCGCAGCCATAAATTGAACATATCGGTTGTATCTCCTGTACATTGCCTAGTGAGGATACAACTCGTCGACAACATCACGCCATAGAGCTAACTATGATCATAGATATAATCGCTCAAGAACTTGCCGTTAAGTCAGGACAAGTTGAAGCAGCAATCAAATTGCTAGACGAAGGATCGACCGTCCCTTTTATCGCTCGTTACCGTAAAGAAGCCACGCAAGGATTAGACGACACCCAGTTGCGTACACTGGAGCAACGTTTGACCTACTTGCGCGAACTGGATGATCGACGTCAGGTCATTTTGAAATCTATTGATGAGCAAGGAAAACTATCGAGTGAATTGAAGCAAAGCATTCTCAATGCCGATAGCAAAACCACCCTTGAAGACTTGTATTTACCTTATAAGCCTCGTCGTCGCACCAAGGGCCAAATTGCCATAGAAGCAGGATTAGAGCCGTTGGCAGACAAACTGTTCGCCGACCCTACCTTAGATCCTGAAAGCACAGCTAATGAATTCATTAATACTGACAATGGTGTTGCCGACACAAAAGCGGCACTAGACGGTGCGCGCTATATTCTGATGGAGCGTTTTGCTGAAGACGCCGCTCTGTTAGCAAAAATTCGAGATTACCTGACTAAAAACGCATTTGTGCGTAGCACTGTCGCTCCCGGTAAAGAAAAAGAAGCAGTGAAATTCAGTGATTATTTTGATCACAATGAAAAGCTAGCAACCGTGCCATCTCACCGCGCGTTGGCGATGTTCCGCGGTCGCAACGAAGGCATGTTACATATTCAGATGGACGCTGACCCTCAACAAGACGACAGCACCAGCGGTCCATCACAGTGTGAAAGCATTATCGCCGCTCACCTAAACATTCGTAATCAAGGGCGTGCCGCCGATGCCTGGCTTGCTCAAGTCGTGCAGTGGACATGGAAAATCAAAATTAGCCTACACATGGAAACCGAACTGTTTGGCACCTTAAGAGAGCGAGCAGAAGAAGAGGCGATTAACGTTTTTGCTAAAAACTTGAACGATTTATTGATGGCTGCACCTGCTGGTGCGCGTGTAACCTTGGGACTCGATCCGGGTTTGCGTACGGGTGTAAAAGTAGCCGTTGTTGATCAAACAGGTAAAATATTAACTACCAATACTATTTTCCCACATGCACCACAAAACCAATGGGATAAGTCGATCCGCACCTTGGCGAATATCTGCAAGCAGCACAAAGTGGAATTAGTCAGTATTGGTAACGGCACAGGTTCTCGTGAAACCGACAAACTCGTCGGCGAATTGATGAAAGCAGAACCCAGCCTCAAGCTACAAAAAATTATGGTGAGCGAAGCCGGTGCATCGGTTTACTCAGCGTCAGAGTTAGCATCAAAAGAACTGCCAGAACTCGACGTATCATTACGTGGCGCGGTGTCGATAGCCCGTCGTCTACAAGATCCATTGGCAGAACTGGTAAAAATTGAGCCCAAAGCCATCGGTGTAGGCCAATATCAACACGATGTAAGTCAGAGCTTACTTGGGAAATCTCTCGATAAGGTGATTGAAGACTGTGTAAACGCCGTCGGTGTAGATGTGAATATGGCATCACCTGCACTACTTAGCTATGTGTCAGGTTTGAATAAAACCCTTGCGCAGAACATTGTAAACTTCCGTGACCAAAACGGGGCCTTCACTAGCCGCAAAGCACTAAAAAATGTTGAGCGCCTAGGGCCGAAAGCCTTTGAGCAAGCGGCGGGCTTCTTGCGTATCGTAAATGGTGATAACCCTCTCGACAGCTCTGCCGTTCACCCTGAAGCCTACCCAGTCGTTGATACCATTATTCAGCGCGCTGATGTGGCAGTGAATGATCTTATCGGCAACACGGATTTACTCCGTAAACTGCAACCAGAAGACTTCACCACCGACAAATTTGGTGTACCTACAGTAAAAGACATTTTTACCGAATTAGATAAACCTGGCCGCGACCCCCGCCCTGAATTCAAAACCGCAGCGTTTAAAGAAGGCGTAGAAACCATCCAAGATCTTAAACCCGGGATGATACTTGAAGGCGTGGTTAGCAATGTGGCGAACTTTGGGGCTTTTGTTGATGTAGGTGTTCACCAAGACGGTTTGGTGCACATTTCGGCATTAACGAATAAGTTTATCAAAGATCCTCGTGAAGTCGTTAAAGCCGGTGACATCGTTAAAGTAAAAGTACTAGAGGTGGATGTACAACGTAAGCGCATCTCTTTCACAATGCGTTTGGAAGACTCACCCACTCAATCGAACAGTACAACAAAGGAAAACCACACCGCCAAACCCAAAGGGCAACATCGCGGTAATAAGCCTAATCATAAATCCAAGCAAAAAGACCCGCAAAATAGTGCCATGGGCAATGCCTTTGCCGACGCTTTTGCTAAGGCTAAGCAAAAGTAAGTACTAACAGCCAAGTGGCAAATGCGGTGCGTTTGCCACTTAATCGTTGCACCTTAACAAGCTATTTCGCGAGATAATATTCGGCTCTAATTAGGGAATGAAGCCGTGTCGTTAGGCGCTGGCGCTGAATCCACCAGCTTGTGGCTCAGACACCTGTTGATAGAATGCCTGAATACGTTGATTACGCGCACCCATAAGCTCTTGGTCGATTTCGAGTGTGCGAGAGACACTGGCTTCGAACCCGCCCCCAGAAGACTCTAGCGCTTCATCCAACGTACGGTTTGGACTAGTAATCCCCCCATTTTCTACTATTTCTTCGAGCGTAGGCACGTTAACAGCAAAAGGATTAGCACTGGTCCCTTCAACGTCGTCCGCTTGAACTTCATTACTGGGGTTTTCGGCTCGTGATTGAGGGGCTGATCTTTCGCTCTGCTGCTCGGCGAGTTCAGCCCGAGCCTCAAACGCTAATTTAGACGCTTCATTTGCGACACGTAAATCCTGTGGAGAGGGTTCTGCAGGCGCTAAAGCTGCGGCTCTAACTTGCTGCATTTTTTTAATCGTTTGCTGAGGTGTTTCAGCCTTAGACACATCGATCGACACTTCGCCGTCTACGGCATAACGTTGCCCATTTGGCCCTGTTTCAAACTCGTAACTCGGCGCTGACGCATACTGCCCCCCCATAGCGGCATGTGCCTGTTCATGGTTGCGCACCTCGGTATCACGCTGCTTGAGTTCTTGTACTTCGGCCTCTTTGGCTTGTTGTTGCTGACGCTCTGCGTCTTCTTTTCCCGCGCTTTCATCTTGCGCGTTGTCTTGATCAATAGACTCACCAGAGCCTTGCTCTGCGCCAATAACACCAGCGTTAGACTGGGGTTTTTCGTAAGTAACGGGGGCAGGTTTTTGTCCATTGCGTTTAAGTTGGTCCGACTCCGACCCCAAACCTTGTTCGGCTGCACCTTGATCTGAACTAGCAGATTCAGGAATAGTTTCGCGCAGGACATTTTCCCGACGTGCAGCCTCGGTTTGAATATTGGCCGTAGGAAAGGCCATTGTGGATGGGATCGGCGTAACGATGTTCATAGTCAATCAAATGCTTAATAATCTGCCAAAGCGCAGTTAAGCAAGCGTATCTATAATACTTCCAACGGTGTCGTTAGCCACGTCGATCACTTTCGCTGACGCTTGTGCATTTAAGCTATTAAGCTGCATCGAAATTAAGTCTGACGTGAAGCTATCGCCCGCTTTAGGCAATACATCTTTAATTCGGGATAGACTCTGCATCGACGCATCTGCTAGCAACCCGTTTACGCCATTATTCGCCACGCTATCTTGCGCAGCGCGTTGTGCAATGTTCACGGCAGCTTGAGACATCCCCGCTGACGCTTTTTGTAAACCGAATTGACCAGACAAAATCGCCGAATTGATATCACTACCAATGACGCTTGACATAACACTACCTCTTTTACCTCATGGTTAATTATTAACCATTTCACTAAAAAAGCAAGTGGATCTTTGCCCCTTCTTACCCTCGGCAAACCTCTTCGGGATGCAGGTTAAATGCGAAGTGAACCAAAATGTCAGCGGTTTTTTCTGGGTGAGAAATAAAAGGCGCATGAGAGGCATGTGGCATTACCACACTGTCGGCGCCAGGCTGCAATTCATGTATGCGATCAATACCACAGGTTGGCACCAAAGAGTCTAAGCGGCCATATAACCGCAATGTTGGAATACGGATACGACCAATGTCAGCACGTAAATCAACGCTCGACAATAAACGTAACCCTTCAGTAAGCGCAACAGGATGAGGAGCAGGAAATTGGTCTATGTTGGCCTTGATGATTTTCATATCCTGCTTCGCCGTTTTGCTGCCCATGGCTTGAATAGCCAGAAAACGTTCTAAAGTGCGCCCGTAGTTCTGGCTCAATTGTGACTCAAAGGCTTTGAGGACGTCGGGTGCGATCCCTGACCAACACTGACTCGCCACAAAACACGGCGTAGAAGCAATGGTGATCAAACCGCGTAGTTTTTCAGGGTAAGTAAGAGCGAGACGCTGTGCAACCAAACCGCCAAGCGACCAACCCGCTACAATGCAGTTTTCCGGCAACCGAGCAACCACACTGTCTACCAACGCGTCGAGTTCATAAGTATCGGGAATGGTGTCGGCCTCACTACCAAAGCCGGGTAAGTCCAGCGCAATCACTGGTAAATGGGCAGAGAGAAGAGGAGAAAATTCGGAAAACGCGCCCCGATTCATCCCCCAACCGTGTAATAGCACTAACGTTAATTCTGAACTTTCGGCCAAGGTCTCAGCCGCGCTGCTGGATGATAATGTATTCACAATACGTTCCCTGAATATTGCCTATATTGAGTTTATCATGGGTCGAAGACATGACTCCCCCTACACGTGCCTCCAATTTACCTTGAGTAAACTGGCAGATCTAGTCCCAAATTACGCCTGTGTGCTCTGCCATCAACACAGCCGAACATCCATTTGTACCTACTGCCAAGCTGACGTAAAAGATTTGTTTTCACAATGGGGAATAATCAACCTACTTCATGTGCCTGAAATCGCGTCCGGATTGTTACCTCCCGTATACGACACACTATACGCTGCGGGGCGGTATGAATGGCCTTATGACATCATGGTGCATAAACTCAAGCACCAGCGCCAATCATTGGGTGCCAATTGGTTAGTGAATGCATTTACAGAAAACGTATTAGCACATTGCCCCACGTTACCAGACGCGTTAGTCCCAGTACCTTTATCTGTTTTTCGTTTATGGCATCGACAATTCAATCAAGCAGCCTTGTTAGCCCACCAATTGAGCACAGTTGTCGGTTGTCCTGTGGTTCACGGTGTAAAGCGTGTCAGGCACACCCAACGACAACAGTTTTTGCGGCGCACAAAACGACTAGAGAATTTACAACATGCCTTTCAAGCCTGTGAGTCACTTCGCCACTATAACCACATTGCTATTGTCGACGACGTAGTAACAACGGGAGCTACGGTTAATGCAGTGGCCTCAGCCATAAAACGGCAATGCCCAGACATCCAAATTTCAGTCTGGGCAATGGCCATCACAGCCCAAGTATTGCGCTAAACATCAATACAGAGCCTAGCCTCTAGGCGTTCTCTTCTCGGGTTTGCTTGTCTTTGCGCTTGCCTTTATTGTGATGCTGGCGAGACGATTTATCCCCGCGATGTTTTTTGTGCTTTTTCATTGACGCTTTGAGCATTGCGTTTTTTTGTTCTTCAGTAAAAACCGCCCAAAACTCATCTTGTAACGCTTGTTTACGAGCGTGCAATGCCTGTAGCTTGGCCAACTGTTCTTCTGATAACGCCAACTCGTCGGCCATTTTCTCAATTTGTCGGGGTAACGCTGGGCTGCCCATTTCCTCAGCAGTAGGTTCTGCTGCTGCCGCTAACCCTAATCCGTTAATACCCGCTCCCATCATAGTTGCAGCAACAGCGACAATACCGAGTTTTCGTAATGCAGTTTTCATAAAGTTCTCCTGATTCATTCGCTTTTTCTCACTTTAGAAATTTGAGTGTACGCCCTCGGCGGTGAGGTAGCGTTAAGATGTGCAAAGGTGCTGTGAACATAAGAAAAGTCAGGCATTATTTAGCTTCGATAAGGGTGGTAAAAATGACGATCTTACTAATTGAAGACGACTTAGGACTGGCTGAACTGCTCAGTGAGTTTTTAGACATGTCGGGGTATAAAGTATTGCACTGTGCAGACGGAGAAGCCGGTTTAGAGACCGCCCTGCACAATACTGCGATAGATTTGATTCTATTAGATGTAATGTTACCCAAACTCAACGGCCTAGATGTACTCAAAGCACTGCGAAAAACCAGTGAGGTTCCGGTTCTCATGCTCACCGCTCGCGGTGACGACCTAGATAAAGTGCTCGGATTAGAGCTAGGCGCAGATGACTATTTAGCTAAACCCTTTAATGACAGAGAGCTACTCGCCCGTATCCGAGCAATAATGCGTCGCACACAAGATAAGCTCTCAAGCACTAATGCCGCGGGTATTCAGGAAAAACGTCAAACGATGGAATTTGGTGATTTACAGCTCGACTTGCACCGCATGGAAGCCCGTAGTGATACCCAGTTATTAGAGCTTACCGGCAGTGAATTTGCCTTACTCAAGCAGTTAATCTCCTCTCCTGGTGAATTAATCAGTAAAAACCAGCTATCAGAACATTGTCTTGGCCGAAAGTTACAAGCATTTGATCGCAGCATAGATACCCATGTCAGTAACTTGAGAAAAAAAATGAACGTAGCGGGTTCTCGATGTGAGATTAAAAGCCAGCGCGGCAGAGGGTATGGAATTTTTAACGCATGATCAGCCTAACACGAAGCTTTAACCTCAAGGTGTTGGGTTGGTTTTGGCTTACGCTCCTCCTTTGTACGTTGTCGATTATTATCCCCGCTTATGTCATTCAACAACTGACTGACAATGATCACTTGCGCGCCAAAGACCGCGAAATAGTGAAGCAAATGGTGGTGCGTATTGATGAGGCCATAGCCGCCAATAATGGCAATATCACCGCGCTTGATCACACGGTTGGCATCATAGAGCGGCGCATGCCTTATCAGTGGTTTGTGATCGACAACAATATGCAGGTTGTGGGCAAGAGTGCTCCTCTTAGCAAATCTCTAGTGGCACGGTTTGACAGTCGCCGGTTTTGGTATTTTATGCAAAGCGACTATTTACGCGACGTGAATATAGAATGGACGCGGTTAATGGGGCCTGCGCCTTTGCCGTCTCACCCCGAGTTAAAAGTAGTACTTTGGCGCTCGGAGCGGCCTCGGCTAGGCGATATTTTCCGCAGTATGCCGTGGTGGAGTATGGCGGCTATTTTTGTGCTAGTGACCAGCCTCATGAGCTATTTACTGGTACGCTCTATCGCCGCTCCTCTCAATCGACTAGGACAAGCCTTTAATGCGGTCGGGCAGGGGCAGCTGTCGCACAAGGTGAATATTGATCACCCCAAGAGTCAGGATAAGCGATTCGCAGCGAACGCCCAATTTGCTCGCTTGTTTGAGCAATTCAACGATATGACCGCGAGAATTACGGCGCTGATTCAAAATCAAAGACGACAAAGTGCCGACATATCCCATGAATTGCGTACCCCGTTAACACGGCTCCAAATGACCTTGGCACTGGTGCGAAAAAAATCGCATGATGAAACCATACTCCCGCTGCTGGAACGGGCCGAGAGAGAGAGTGAGTTACTGAATTTGCATATTAAACGCCTCAGCGATCTCACCACCATGGAGGCACAAGCCATACAACAAGGGCGCCAATTACTCAGTGCAAATGAGCTACTTGATGCGCTGTGTGAAGACGCCGCCTTTGAAGCCAAAGGAATAGGCATCGATTGGCAACACACCCTTTGCGATGCAACCTTATACGTATATGAAGAACCCTTTGCCACCGCCATAGAGAACGTGGTTCGCAACGCTTTTAAATATGCACGTTCCGCCGTTACCTTGTGGTGTGAAAAAGACGCACAGCACTTTACTGTGATCATCTGTGATGATGGCCCAGGTGTGGCACCCGATGAGCTAGACAAGTTAACAAAAGCTTTTTATCGCACAGACAGTGCTCGTAATAGCGACACGGGCGGGTTAGGCCTTGGCTTGGCAATTACGGCTGAAGCTATGCGTCTGAACCAAGGCGAGATTGCCTTTGCGCTGACAAAATCAGGCGGGTTAAAAGTGACATTGACCTTTGCGCTACATCAAGGGTAGCGGTGTCGCACTTTCCCTCGGTGTGGACCATACCGAGGGAAGACAATTAAAGGCCGCCCCTTAAATTAGGGCTGCACGACGACTGGTTCTCCTCGCGCCGCGGCATACACGTCTACAGAGGCGTTAAGCAGTGACTCATAGCGATTAATTAAGCTCAGTTGGGCGCTGAACCAACTGCGTTGAGCATTGAGTAAAGTAAGAAAATCAGAGTCGCCCGCTTTGTACTTAGCTTGCGCAAGATGATACAAACGTTGATTGTTATCGAGCTCCGTCAAATCAATGTTGTACGCCTCTTTTTGATAGGTGTAATTGTCTGAGGCATCCATCAGTGCCTGACTTGCATCTAATACCACCGATTTAAGGTTGTTTAATGCAATCTCTACGTTCTTCTTAGCAATATCTTCCGCTCGACGGCGCTTGCCCGCATCAAATAACGTGGCAGACGAACTTAACGCCGCGCCGATAGACCAGCCACTAGAGAGGCTTAGCAAATCACTCAAACTCATACTGGCGCTCAAACCAATACCAGGTAAGCCTGCAATGCTGGCTTGATAAACGCTAATGTCTGCCTGTTGTAAGGCGATATAGGCCATTTCTACATCGGGGCGTTGACGCAAAACCGCTGCCGGTAGTGACAAGTCGATCTGTGGCTGTGCGATAGTGTCGATACGCTGCACAAACGAAAACGCCTTAAATTCGGTATCGGCTAGCAATACGCTCAAAACCCTTTGGTTGAGTTTTAACTGGTTTTGTAAATTCAGTCGTTCAGCTTGAGCGGCTAACAGAGTATTGCGCTGTTGCGCCACTTCGATACCCGAAGCACTGCCCGCGTCATACTGCAAATTAATAAGCTGAAGTAGTTGCTCAGATGCAACGAGGTTTTGTTCCGCTATCGCCAAACGTTGCTGTAGCGACAAGCGCGCAAAGTAAACACTAGCAAGGGTTTGTTGAAGGGTTACCGACTGATTTCGCAAAGACAAATTCGCGCTGTTGATGTTGAGTTCAGCCGCCAGAATTTGTGCCTGTCTGCTCCCCCAGATATCCACGTCATAGCTGGCCGACACGGCCCCCGACGAACTCAAGGAGCTGTTGCCATTATCAGGTGAATGCGTGCCGCTGCCAGATAACCGTGCACTGAGGCTAGGGTAATTATCGGCCTGCTCTGCTCGCAATTGCAACGCGGCCTGATCCAAACGCAAACGCGCCGTTGCCAAATCTAGGTTCTGGCTCTCCAATGCCGCCATTAAAACATTCAACTCAGGCGAGTGATATTGCTCCCACCACCGCGTATCAATGCGCAATGCTTCTGCTTCGGGTTGCGTCAAATTAGCGGTTTGCCAAGGGAGGGTATAGTCAGGAAAAGCCCTGTCTGGCGTATAGGCACACCCGGCGACGATAAACGAGGCCAGCGTGAAAAAAACAAATTTCATAGTTAATCCTCTGCGAGCGCATCGATGGGGTTTAGGCCAGCAGCTTTATGAGCGGGGGCAAAGCCAAATACCACCCCCACTGCCAGCGACGTGATAAATGCCAACACCGGAGGGAGTAGGGTATACGCCACCGATATCCCCAGCTGAGACAACACAAAAATGACGATATAGCCGATGAGTATTCCAACAACACCCCCTAAAATGCACACGACCCACGCCTCAATATTAAACTGCTTCAGAATATCGCCAGGCTTTGCCCCAGTAGCCAAACGCAAACCAATTTCGCGCTTGCGCTCAGACACGTTCACCAACATGATATTCATCACGCCAATCCCGCCGACAAACAATGAAATGGCAGCGACTGAGGCGAGTAACCAAGTGAGGGTATTTTGCGTTTCGGTTACGGTTTCAACCAATGAATCGGTCGTGCGTACCATCACGTCCTCTTTGCCATGACGAGCGGTCAGTACCGATAAGATCTGCGCTTGAATTGTATTGACGTCATCCGTTGACGTGGTTTTTATTGTAATGGAACTGAGATAGGGGCGACCAAACGCTCGCAGCCTTCCTGTGGTAATGGGGATCAGCACCTCATCATCCATGTCTTCTCCACCAGCGCTAGCCCCTTTAGATTTGAGAATGCCTATCACTTGATACCACGCGTCCTTCATCCATATGTATTCACCAATTGCGTGATACTTATCGCTGAACAAGGTCTCGGCAACAGTATCGCCTAATACCACAACGGGTGCGTACGAGTTAACGTCGTCTTGTGTAAAAAACACGCCTTGTGCTAACTGCCAATCTTTGGCGTGAAAATAGTCTTGTGTCGAACCTTTAATACGGCCAGAAAAGTCGTTTTCACCATATCGAATAGTCGCTCTAGTAGAACGTTCAGGAGCAACGTATAACACACCAGGTACGGCTTTTATCGCTTGAGCGTCATCAAGGGTAAGCGACGCAATATCACCCGAATTACGCATGTTTTTGCCGCCGGGGCGAATTGAGATCAGGTTAGTACCAATAGACTCAATTTGTTTCAGTACATCCTGCTTGCCTCCCTCTCCAATCGCCATCATGGTCACCACTGCCGCAACACCAATAATGATCCCGAGTAAGGTTAAAAAGGTTCTAAACCAATTTAATCGCAAGGAACCAAAAGCCATCGACAGTGCCATGCCAATCGAAATACTGGAAAACGGCGTTACACTTGGCGCTGGGCCGGTTTCATCCTGCTTAACTTGCTCATCGTGATAGCTCCCACTGTCGGCCACCACTTCGCCATCTAACAAGCGAACCTGCCGCTGTGCAATTTCAGCGACGGCAGGGTCGTGGGTGATCAGAATGATGGTTACGCCTTCCTGATGCAGGGCAGTAAGCAAATTCAACAATTGTTCGCCGCTGGCAGAATCTAACGCACCGGTTGGCTCGTCGGCGAGGATGACCTCTGCGCCGTTAATTAATGCCCGAGCCACCGACACACGTTGTTGCTGTCCACCTGATAATTCTCCGGGGCGGTGATGAACTCGGTCGGCCAACCCCAGTTTTTCCAGTAATTGCTGTGCTTTTTGTTGTCGTTGTACTTTGGGGGTGTTGCTGTAAATAGCGGGTAAGGCAACGTTTTCTTCAGCAGTTAAGGTAGACAACAACTGATAACGTTGAAAAACAAAACCAAAGGTTTTCAAACGCAACGCAGCCAATTGGTCGTTATTAAGATCGGCTACCGATTGACCATGAATGCTATAAGTACCCACTGTAGGTTTATCTAAACACCCAAGGATATTCATCAGGGTCGACTTCCCTGAGCCTGACTGGCCCATTATGGCCACAAATTCGCCCTTGTTAATGGTTAACGACACGTTTTTCAGCGCCGTTACCACTGACCCTTCTGACTGATAGCTCCGAGAAACATTGTTCAGTGTAATGAGCGGATTAGAAGCCACGACGTCCTCCACCAGGCGGCATATTGGCTGGTGGACCTCCAAACTCACGAGTACCGCGGGTCGTCGCGCCCGATTTAGCGCCAATCACCACAGATTCCCCTTCGCTTAATCCATCGACCACTTCCGCCACAGTGCGGTTTTGAATCCCCACTTTCACCTGACGGCGCTCTTGCCCATTATCCCCCATCATCAGCACAAACTGACGCTTCGGCGGACCTTTGATCGCGGCAAGCGGTACTAACAGGGTGTTGGCCTTTTGCTCTTTTAAAAAGAACACCTGCGTAGTCATCGCATCCATCAACTTTCCGGTGGTATTTTCGATGTCGATTAACACCTGATATAGCACCACATCGTTAACGATGGTGGGCGTAGGAAGCACTTGCCGTACTGTAGAGTGGTATCGCGTTTTTGTATCGCCAAGTGTAGTGAAATACACAGGCATACCTTTGTAGATATTGCCGACTTCAGCTTCTGATACTTCGGCTCTCAAGGTCATGGTTTTTAGGTCGGAAATTTGTAGCAGGGTAGGCGCGTTCTGGTTGGCATTAAGGGTTTGCCCCTGTCGCACTTCTATTATCGCCACTGTGCCCGCAATGGGAGCGTAGATTTTCGCAAACCCCAGGGTTGCTTTATCACCAGCTAATGACGCCTCATCAGCTTTAATTTGAGCCGCCGATGCCCGTATTTTGGAATCCAGCACTTTAAGTGCGGTGTCGGTGCTAAACACGTCATCAGCGCTAACCGCATCTTGTTCGTGGAGTTGGCGGTTTCGCTTAGCTCGCAAAACCGCTAACTCACGCTCGGCTTTCAGTTGCTCTAGTTGCGCGCGTTTGTTTTCGAGGTTGGCTTCTGTCGTTTGTACTTGAGTACTAAACACAGTGGCGTCTATCTCAACTAAAAGATCGCCCTTTGCAACAACGTCTCCTTCCTCAACGTGTATGGCGTCAACCTGACCAGATACCTGCGCACCAACCACAACGTACTGTTTGGGCTCTAGTTGACCGGTCGACACCACTGTTGTTTCAATGTCACCGCGATAGACCTTGGCCGTTAATACATCTTCCACTTGCGCATCGGTAAAAAACACGCGATTCAGTGTGTAAATGAGCGCAATGATGACCACTAGAATCAGTAATATTTTTATAATTTGGCTTGAAAGCCGCGCCATCCTAGCCTCTCTGAAATTCTTGTAAATATTCGGAATATCAGACTTTTATCAGATAGCACAAATTATAAAAGAAACTTAACACACCTTTGCATTCCTTTGCCTTTCTTCGTCGCGATGGCTACATCAACGGAGACATAAACAAGGCATTGCTCATCAGCTTATTGGTGCCTAACCAAAATCCTCTAAAGTGAACATTGTCAACAAGACCAATCACTTTCCCGTCTCCCATGCTCTCAACCAACACAGCAGTAGACTCACTGATCATGTTCTGCATTTCATCAGCGCTGTAACCTGCTAACAAAGGCGACTGGGTGTAATGTGCGATTGTTTTGAATGGGTCGTCGTCTGTCGTCACAACCATATTGCTGGTTTTAAACAGCGGCAATTGCGCCTTGTCGTATCCAAAAAACAAGGGATGAGTCAGGTCTACGTCGGCTTGGTACACTGCGCCAGCGACTAACTTTTTCGCACGCAGTGCATCTCGATCAGCAAAGTGCATGCCTTGGGTAGAAAAGGCTTTGTCGATGTCATTGCCCGACGATACATTGGCGTGTAACCAGCCCTCTTGAGCAAATAAGCGTACTGCCGACTTCTGACCAATCAGTGTTCCACCCGCTTTTACCCAGTTTTTGATCGCCAGTCTTTCGCTGTCATCCAAGCGACTGTAATAGCCATTGACCATCACAATATGGGTATATTTTGCTAATTCAGCGTATTTGAGCTTTTCAGCTTCAACAATAGAAACGGGCAAGCCAACGCGAGTATCCAAGTAATGCCACACTTCACCCACTTCATATTGTGAAACGCCATTGCCCCCAATAATCATAACATGGGGTAACACCGCGTTTTTCCATGAGCGGCTTCCTACATCATTGCCCACAGGGGTAAAACCTGATTGAATCGAATAAACAGGTACTTGGCTTTGTTTGCTCATTTGCGAAAGCAATTGGGTGAAATTCTCGGGTTGTGACAGCGCACGAGGGATCAACACGGTCCCCGCCGCAAATTCGTGTACCTCACCATCAAGTTTGGCGGTAAACGCGCTGTTAGTAAGCTTAGCTTTCACGCCGTTACGTAATAATTGCTGCAATAACGCTGGCGCATTGTAGTTATGCCACTCAATCGCGTACGCATAGGCTTGCGTATCAATAGCTAATAGCGCTTTATTCGGCTTATGGTACGCAGTCGGGCTTACCTGACGCGCTTGACGTTTAGACACAGGCGCGTATGTCAAATTCAATGCGTAGGGCAAATTCCATGTCGACACATCGTAGAACGTATTGTCTGCGAAGCGCTGTTGTTTTGAAAACAGCGACTTCACTAACCGGTATTGCAATTGATCCAAAGGCACAAACACACTGGTCAAAGCACTGAATTCCGTTCCATCCAAACTGATGGCCTTTTTAGTGCTTTGATAAGTAATGTGATGGGCATCAAAAATATCCAGCATGGCTTGTAAACGCACACCGTCTGTTGGCGCTTCAATGACATAGCCGCCTTCGTCGTCTTTTTCGATGGCTTCTTGTGTCTCATCGTAGAAGGCTTTTTGGTACTTTAAAATGGCAGGTTTATTAGCCAATGCGCCTGCGAATGTACTCAAGGTCATCCGCACCTGATTTTGAATGGTTTGGGTAAAATTGAGCGGGCCATTATCTGTAGCTTGCAAATGACCGCGGCTGCTGGCTTGTTCAAACAAGATACCAATACTGCCTTGCGCATCCGGATAGCTAGAGCCCTTGCCATAAAAGAAGTCATCAAACCCTTCTTGGGTGTAATACAGGGTATTTGCACTATCAAAAGCCTGTGCATGATACTCAGCCAATGCCTCGGTCAATGTGACATTGCCTTCAGGCGTTAGCGGATATTTACGCGAGCGCACACCGGGCTGGAAAAAATACGTGCCGTTACTGCCCATCTCGTGAAAGTCGGTGAGAATATGCGGGCGCCACGCTTGAAACTGGGTGATACGCGCTTGAGACTCGGGGTGCGTTAACATGAGCCAATCGCGGTTTAAGTCAAACCAGTAGTGATTGGTGCGCCCCGACGGCCAACCTTCGTCATGCTCTCGATGCGACGGGTCGTCACTCAAATTGTAGCCTTTGTGCATATTTGCCCATTGTGCAAATCGAGACAAACCGTCTGGGTTAAGAGACGGGTCCAACAGCACTACGTTATTGCTTAGTAAATCTTGTACTTTCTGATTTTGGGCTGCGGCCAAATAGTAAGCAATAACTAACGAGGCATTAGCGCCAGACGGCTCATTACCATGCACACTGTAGCCCATATACAAAAATAGCGGCGCATCAACACTCACTGACTCACCAGTTTGAATGGCTTGTAAATGGGCCTGACGCCACGTTTCTACCTTACCTTGGTTATCGGCGGCGGTAATAGTGAGAAGCAACAAGGGGCGATTCTCATGGGTACGGCCGGTTTCAGTTAACGTCACTCGGTCTGACGCAGCAGCTAATGCCCGCATATAACTGACCAACTGATCGTGACGTACATGCCAAGCCCCGACCTGATTACCCAATACCGACTCTGGGGTAGGGATACGAGGGTCGAACGTTGTGCCCTCAGGCAAATAAGCCGTTGTGGCCTTGCCCGTCTCTGTTTGCAATGTAAAAGGGAAGTTTGCCTGACCGAATGCTGTTCCGGCAAACAGCAAACTCAACGGAAGAAATAGTCCAAAATGGCAAATTTTTTTCGATATTTTTAATAACATAGCCATACCACAGTTGTTTTTTAATCAAATGCACATACATTGAACATTCGAGCAATACCTGAGTGTTTTAGTCAGGTAAGTTTGTTATTATACGCTCAATAATAGATTTTAAGCAGGACTCTACTATGATCACTATATCAGAAGATGCGCAAGCTCACTTTGGAAAATTGCTTTCAAAACAAGAGTCTGGCACGAATATTCGCGTATTCGTCGTAAACCCCGGTACATCTACGGCAGAATGTGGTGTGTCTTATTGCCCACCTGACGCTGTCGAAGACACAGATATTCGCCTAAATTTCAATGGCTTCGATGCGGTTGTAGACCAAGAAAGTGCGCCATTTCTTGAAGACGCAGAAATCGATTATGTCACTGACCAAATGGGGTCTCAATTAACGCTCAAAGCACCTAATGCCAAAGCGCGAAAAGTGTCTGATGATGCGCCGCTAGTCGAGCGTATCAATTACATGATTGAGAGTGAAATTAACCCACAACTAGCCGGTCACGGCGGTCAGGTTAGCTTAATGGAAATTACCGAAGACGGCTTTGCAGTGCTGCAATTTGGCGGTGGCTGTAATGGCTGTTCAATGGTAGACGTCACACTGAAAGAAGGCATTGAAAAGCAGATGCTACAAGAGTTCGAAGGTGAACTTAAAGGCGTGCGCGACGCAACAGAACACCAAGCTGGCGAGCACTCTTACTACTAATCGAGTTAGCAAATGCGCCATTGGCTACGCCAGCTAAGCGAGAATCCACAACTTAGCTGGCAGCATTTCATCAAAGGCTTTGTTGTCTTTGTTATTGGCTTAGCGGTCATTGCCGCTGGGCTGAATATTCACCCAGCAATATTCTATCTCGGCCTTGCGATTATGTTGCCAGGCTTTCTGTGGGCCATGTACGGATATCTCGGTATTTTCCTTTACCGAATGTCTTTTGGTTCGCGCCTTAAAAAACCACCTTCTCGTCGCGACTAATACGATAAAATTTCCACCCCAGCGTAGCTCCTCTCGCCAGTAAGAAGCTCAACAACGCGTACCACAGTGCAACATTGCCCATTCCCGAGAATAAATACCAAACAGGGAAGTAAACACACACAGCACTGATCACCATACTATTTCGCATATCTTTGGAGCGGGTCAAGCCAACAAAGACTCCGTCGTAGAGAAAACACCAATGGGCAAGTAGGGGAAGCCATATCATCAACTCAAGGTAGTCAGCAGCAGACTGCTGCAATGCCGGAATATCAGTAAGTGCGCCAATTATCTTCTCACCGCCGAACGCAAAAATAATCGCATACACACCCGCCATCACTGATGACCAGAACAGCCCTCGGTAGGTATTAGCGCGCAATGCCTGAGGGTTCTTAGCGCCTGAGGCCTCTCCCACCAATGCTTCAACGGCATAGGCTATGCCATCTAGTCCCAGGGCAATTAACACAAAAAACTGCATTAAAATGGCGTTAACCGCAGCTTGAGTTTCGCCCAGCCGCGCACCTTGTAGGGTTAAAAACGCTAAACACGCCTGTAGCGCTAAGTTTCTCAACAACATATTGCCATTGAGGTTCAAGGCTCCGAGCAATTCTTGTTTATTAAACCACTCGATTTTAATACGCGTCGCTGCAATTTGCTTGGCGGCGACCCAAAGGCCCGCCACACACATCACGTACTCAGCAGCCATACTCGCAAAAGCCACGGCTTGAACCCCCATATCCAAACCATAAACCAGATAAATATCTAGCACCGCATTCACTAGGTTACCTGCGATTTGAATAATTAACACTGCGCGGGTTTTCTGCTGACCAACCAGCCAACCAATGAGTGCAAGGTTCAGCATTGCAGCAGGGGCTCCCCACACCCTCACGGCAAAATACTGTTGGCTAAATGCCGCCATATTTGGCTCTGGTGCCGCTAACCACAACCCTGTGTGCAGAATCGGGCTTTGTAAGATTAAAAGGGCAACACCAAGCACTAACGCCAAGGCTCCCATTTGATAAAGCGCTTTTGCTGCAGCGTCTGGCGCTGACGTTACCTTCCCCTTAGCTTGGGCACTCAAGCCTGTCGCCGACATACGCAGAAACCCACAAACCCAATAAATTTGGGTAAGAATCAGGGTGCCAATCGATGCACCGGCTAATTGCGCCGACGAATCCATATGCCCAAGTACCGCCGTATCCACTAATCCGAGTAAAGGCGTGGTAATATTAGCCAGTATCATGGGCAAAGCTAACATCAGCATTGTGCGATGCGCCGGCCAACCTTGTTGCTGAAAAGATGGGGTCAAAACCTATCCCTATAATGAAATTGCGAACCATAAACGGGTTCGCGAAAAGGAGCAGATGTGAAGTTTAACACGGTAACTTGTGGTAAAAATACCAAGATGACATGGCGGCTATTAGGCCTTGTCTTTGGACTATTTTGCTGTCAGACAATGGCAGTAGAAAACCCCGCCAACTTACATAACGCCGTTGTACTGTTATATCACCATGTTGATGATAATACGCCCCAAAGCACGTCTGTTACACCGGCACAGTTTGAAGCGCATATGGCCTACGTGCACGAAAACTTTATTGTTAAACCCCTCGATGAGGTGATTACCGCCTTACGCAATCACACCCCTTTGCCCGACAAAACGGTTGTGATCACTTTTGATGACGGTTACGACAATATATACAAAAATGCGCACCCGATTTTGCGCAAATACGGCATGCCTTACACCATATTCATTAATCCTGATGTTATTGGTAAACAGGGTAATCAGTTGACTTGGAATGAAGTCAGTGCCATGCAAAAAGAGGGCGTGAGCTTTGCCAACCACACACTCGATCATTTGCACATGCTAAATAAGCTCCCGAACGAAAGCCAAGCCGATTGGCTTGAACGCGTTTGGCAAAACGTGGAGCAAGCAGAAGCCGACATTGCTAAGCATACGGGGCAATCGTTGCGGTATTTGGCCTATCCCTTTGGCGAGTATAATCAGGCCTTAGCGCATGCGTTAACAGAACATGGCTATGTGGGTTTCGGGCAGCAATCTGGTGCCATTGGTCCATCGAGTGATTTTACCGCACTGCCTCGTTATCCCGCGGCTGGACCTTACGCCAACCTCAACTCTTTAAAAACAAAGCTAGCGAGCTTGGCGATGCCCATTGACGAGCTGAGTATTCGCAACCCTGAGTTAACTACCCGACAACTCAGTGACTCTGTTTCTTTTCGTGTAACTAGCAAGGATGTAGGGATGCACGGGATGACCTGTTATTTTCAGGGCCAACCCATTCCTTTGGAGAAAGACGGAAACAAAGTGAGTTTTACCCTAAGCAAAGCCCTGCCAATAGGCAGATCACGGGTTAATTGCACTGCACCGTCGAAACAATTTAGTGGGCGGTATTATTGGTATTCAGTGCCATTTTTCATTGCCAATGACCAAGGGCAGTACCCCGATTAAAAAGAAGAAAAGCGGTTTTGGATCTCTTCGCCTAGGTGTTTAACCACACGAATGAGTTGTACAAAGGGCGGCGTAGTTTGGTGAACACCAAAGCCGCAGCGTTGATAAAATGAAACCGCGCTGTCGTTGTCAGACAAGACATTCAGTACAAGGGCGTTTTTCTTGAGGGAGTGGGCGTAGTCGTGCATGTGTTCGAGCAGCATTCGCCCTACACCTTTGCGGCGGGCTGAACGGTGCACAGCCAAATGCCCAACACACAACTCCGTTGCCATGGGGGGTTCGAGTGTAGCCATATACACTTGACCGCGCATAACCACGTCAATTGCGCCATCTAAACCGTAATGATCGGTGATGGAGCTTAACGTAGCGCGATCAAAATCTTTCGGTAAACGACTATGCCAGCCACAAATCAACCCAACCACTTTCTCATCAAGAGTAGCGACAAAATGGTTTTTGAACCCATATTGGCCTGAGCCATATTGCCAAGCATATTGAAGATATGACAAAGCTTGGTCTTCGTCACCGAGACCAAACACATTCACCAACAAGGGATCACCGGCAGCTAATAACAGGGGTACTGCATCTGTTCCGTCAGCTGCCGTTGCTTTTCGAACAACGATACTACTGGTCATTGACTAATTATTAACGATACTCGGCAAGTCGGCAAGAATTTGATCTTTGTCACTGATCGCAACCTGACCGGGGATATGCTCTGGTTTAAATCGCCCTACTGCCAATCCTTCTGGATTAATAAGTACAATAGAAGCACTGTGATCAACAAGGTAATAATCTTGTTCCGTATCGTCAACCATCGCATACATCAAACCCAAACTGCGTACAAGCGGGAAGAGCTGAGCGTGCTCACCCGTTAACGCGACAAACTCAGGGTTAAAGTAATTGACATATTCGTGCAACCTTTGTGGCGTGTCTCTTTGCGGGTCAACTGAAATAAACACCACTTGAATAGTTTGAGAAGTTTTAACATTTTGTAAAGATGGGTAAATTTGATTTAGCGCGGCCAAAGTTGTGGGGCATACATCAGGGCAAAAGGTGTAACCCAAAAACAGCAATGTCCACTTATTATCAAATACCGAATTGGTCACTGCTTGGTTATCTTGATTTACCAATTGAAAGGTCGCGAGCTGCCGTGGCGCAGGAAAAGTTTGAAAATATTGAGGCGTATTTTTATCCTCTTTAGACAGAGAAGTAGACAACCACACACCAGCTATAAGCGCACTCAAGGCTACGCACACTAGCGCCACCACTGTGTTTTTAACTGTCATAACACTACGTAATGATCCAATAATAAAACCACAAACAATACCATGAGATGCAAGATAGAAAAGCGGAATGTCTTCATTGCCGTATCAGCATCAGGGAAAAACTTTAGTTTGATCGCCCAATATAAAAACCCTGCGTTTAATATGGTCGCACCGATTAAATATATTTCCTCTGTCATTCCCACCAGGTAGGGAAGCCAACAAACCACCATAAGCAATACTGTGTAGAGCAAGACGCACGTTTTGGTAAAACTAACGCCATGGGTCACAGGTAACATAGGCACCTTTGCATTGGCATAGTCTTTTTCTCTGTTTATCGCCAGCGCCCAAAAATGAGGGGGCGTCCACGTAAAGATAATTAGCACTAACAGCAGCGCATGAGGGTCAATGGTATTAGTAACTGCCGACCAGCCGAGCAGGGGAGGAGCTGCACCAGCCACGCCTCCAATAACAATATTCTGCGGTGTCGCACGCTTTAGAAACCCCGTATAAATTCCTGCATAAATCACTAGGCTTGCCAATGTTAACCAAGCGGTAAGCGCGTTAGTTCCAAACCATAAAAAAACGAAACCAACAACAGCAAGTACTGCGGCAAACACTAAGGCATCAAGTGTACTCACTCGCCCTTTAGCAACGGGGCGGTGCCGGGTTCGCGCCATGTTCACATCGATATTTTGGTCAACGACATGATTAATCACTGCCGCTGACGCCGCCAGTAAACCAATACCGATCAAGCCTGTGGCTAAAACCTGCCAGTCCACCCAAGTAGGTGTTGCCAAGCACATTCCTACTAACGCGGTCAGCAACAATAACATCACCACTTTAGGCTTGGTTAACTCGTAATAATCACGCCAACGAGAAACCGTGAGTCCATGCTGATTTTGAACTTGAGAAAACACGCGCGCCATCATCGCCTCCTAACAACGTCGATACAGCAAGTAGGCAAGTGTTACCATCAACAGCAGCAAACACGCTGCAACGATATTGTGCAACACAGCTATCGGTAAGGGTAAACTGAAGACCACATTGCTTACCCCTAACATCAACTGCGCCATCAACACACTGCCTATTCCTACAGCCAATTTACGTAACCACGTATGCTTGGTGTGAGTAAACAGGCTGATAGCTAGCCAAGCCAGATAAAATAGAGTGATAATCGCGCCAGCCCTATGCATGATGTGCATGGTCATTCGCTCCGAATAACCGTGCACACCATATTCATAATTTTCAGCCTCTGGAACACTGTATGCGCCTTTTAAATCAATACGCTGCTCCCACCCGCCCTCACAAACAGGGAATTCGGTACACGCCAGTGCCGCATAATTCGCCGAAGTCCACCCTCCCAAACTAATTTGCGCCACAACTACACCAATACCAATAATCGCGTATTTGCCATAAGCTTTTACTCGACTGTCGCTAAGCCCCAAACGCCACCCACTCAGGCGCAAATACAATAAAAATAAGCCGCACAGTACGCCAAAGCCACCTAGCAAATGCCCAAGCACGACTATGGGTAAAAGGTTGAGGGTTACGGTCCACATTCCCAACAATGCCTGAAACCCAACCAAAGCCACCAGAAAAAGAGGCAGACGCAAGGGCATACCTTCTCGGTGTTTGACCACCGCAATGGCGGCGATCACCATAATCAGCAAGCCCAAAGCCCCCGCAAAGTAACGATGAATCATTTCATTCCATGCTTTGTGCGCTTCAACAGGGCGCTCGGGAAACGCGGAATTCGCTATATCTATATGTTCGGCTTGCTGAGGAACAATTAAATATCCATAGCACCCCGGCCAATCAGGACACCCCAACCCCGCATCGGTCAGTCGGGTGTAGGCACCCAACATAATGACAACAGTTGCCAACAAAATACCAACCAATACGAGCTTTTTCATAATCGCTCCTCAACCGATACGCGATAACTTCAACAGCTTTTTCAAATCAGCAAGCATTGCCCTGCTGTGCAATATCGCTTCTTGCTGATCTTGATATAAGGGGTAACGCAGCATGGCATTATCTTGGGTGTCGACCACGTAAATGTTATTAATAGGGAGGCTTAACAACACATTGGATAGCGTTGCCTCATCCACACTGACAATTGAAAAAGACGCGTTTTCCACTAATTGGGCTAACGCCGAACTATCGCTGTGTGAGGTAACTAAAACCACGGGTTTCGCCCGTTCTGCCTCTCTGCCCAACGCTAGCCATACCTGCTGAATACTTATGAGCGCGTTGTCACAGGCGGCATCACACTCTGAGGGCAGGGTATAGACCAAGCGCCAATGTTTAGACTCATTGCCAAGCACTGGGGTCATCGAAACCACAGGTTGCAACAAGGTGCCTTTATTGGTCGCACCTTGTTCAAACCATTGCTGCTCAAGCGCGAGCTTTGCCAATACCACCGGCATCACAAAAACAGCTACCAGCGCCAGTAAACTGCGCTTTTTACTTAAGCGAGTGTGCATCATCGACTCCTTTTAAATAGTGCAATGGCCCCTATCACTAAAGCGGCTAGCGCTAAACCGAACCACTGAATGGCATAGCCCAAGTGTTTTTCGGGAGGCATAACAACCGCTTGCCAATGGGGCACCGACATGTTGTAAAGGGGCTCTGTGGTCACGAGAACAATGGGTAATAGAGTATGGGAAAGCAGTTCATTTAACTTTGCGAACTCAACTTGTTGAATGCGCATAGGAAAAGAAGCAACAGGTACAAACGGATCCGAAATAAACGGGTTTGCGCTCGGTTGGGTAATTACAGCCTGAACGCGTACCCGCTGCCGCTGGGTAAACGGCTCAGGTATTGCTGGTAATTCACTACGTAACTGTGGAGCGGGTAACCAGCCGACGTTCACCAATACGGTGTCTGCTTGGGTTTGCAATGGCATTAGTAAGTAATACCCCACCACACCGTCTTTCACCTGATTGTCTAGCAACAACGCGTGCATAGGGTCAAAGACCCCTGTTACCACAACTGGGATATCTCGCAGGTCGCCCGACATCGCCATTGCTGCCGCTAAGCTTAACGGCGCAACCTGTTGTTTTTCAGCTATGCTTGATAAACGCTGTTGCTTTTCGTCCATGCGGGTTAGTTGCCACATCGCCAAACTTAACATGATAAGCATGGCTAAAACCCAAACCCCAATGGCTATCAGCAACCGCAATGACATCATTGAAAACCCTAGACTCGGAGTAAGGCGATGTGGATAAAAATTGTCATTATGTTGATGCTCGCGTTTATGGTGTTTAACCTGTTTCGCGCCATGCGTACCATGATGCAAGGCGACACAAATGGTGAACCAATGAGCAAATTTATTGGCCGACGAGTACTCACCTCGGCCGCTATCGTCGCCTTGATTTTGATTGCTATAGCCTTTGGTTGGATCACACCAAACCCACGCCCTTATTGACATGCGTCACTCACAATACGTAAACAAAGAAATAAAGCATCACCCACACCACGTCGACAAAATGCCAATACCAACTGCCTGCTTGAAACGCAAAGTGGCTATCTGGAGAAAAATGCCCCTTCATTATGCGAGCAAACAAAACCATCAAGATAACCGTGCCAAGCGTTACATGAAGTCCGTGAAAGCCGGTCAGTAAAAAGAAGGTGTTGCCATAAATGCCACTTTGAAAAGTCAGCCCAAGATCGTCATAAGCGTGAATATATTCTTGTACTTGTAAGGCGAGGAATACACAGCCCAGCACAATTGTTAGTGCGAGCATACCTTTTAGCTGAGTACGCTTATTTTGCTCTAACCCCACGTGAGCGAAATGCAAGGTAATCGAAGACGCCAGTAAAATAAGGGTATTGATAGTCGGTAAGCCAGCCCAACTCATGGCTTGTGTTTCGGTTCCACCCGGTGTTTTTACTAGCGGCCAAACCGCTTCGAACCCAGACCACAACACTTCGTTGGTCATGGCATTATTACCTTCACCGCCTAACCAAGGCACTGCGATATTTCGGGCGTAGAATAGAGCGCCAAACAACCCGACAAAAAACATCACTTCAGAAAAGATAAACCAGCTCATGCCTTGTCGATAAGAACGGTCTAACTGCTTGCTGTACAAGCCAGCCATCGACTCATCAATTTGATTTTTAAACCACCCCGTCAACATAACGAGTAGAGCGATAACGCCAGAGAGTAAAATCCACTTTCCTGGCCCCTCGGCGTCTTTAGTACTTTCGATCACTACGTTACCTGCGCCCACCGCAATTAAAAACAGCGCAATCGCCCCGACTATTGGCCAAGGGCTTTGTGCTGGCACGTAGTATTTTTCATAGTGTTGTTGCATCGGATTCTCCTTTACTCTGTTTGCGCTATCGCTTCAGAGTTTAAGTAAGGATTAGTTTGTTCCCCGCCTTTGTCATCACCTGTCACATCAAAGAGGGTGTACTGCACAGTAAAGTACGTTATGTCTTTGGGAATTTGAGGATCGACATAAAATCGCATTGGCATTTCTGCTTCGGCGCCGGCGGATAAGGGCTGTTGGTTAAAGCAAAAACACTCGGTTTTATTCAAATACAGTGCTGCACGCCCTGGTGAGACAGACGGAATCGCTTGGGCCACCATCGCCTTATTTGATGGATTGCGTACATAAAACGTAACTTCGTTTAGCTGCCCCGGGTGCACCTTCACTTTTTGAGTTTGCGACGAAAAGGCCCACGGCATACCCGTATGAGTCCGAGTTAAAAATTCCACCGTCACAAAGCGGCTCTCGTCTAACATTACTGCGCTGTAGGTATTGGCTTGATTATCGGTTTTACCATTGA
Source organism: Alteromonas sp. ABE4_545 (assembly GCF_056161325.1). Classification (NCBI taxonomy): domain Bacteria; kingdom Pseudomonadati; phylum Pseudomonadota; class Gammaproteobacteria; order Alteromonadales; family Alteromonadaceae; genus Alteromonas; species Alteromonas sp. ABE4_545. Next base: position 23,611 of record NZ_JBSWYY010000003.1, on the reverse strand, counting down.
TTCCGGTTAGGTCACAAAACACGTCATACAAGGGCACCAGCGCGAAACCAAAGCCAAACATACCAATCACAATAATGACCAGTTTTATCATCAAAGATCGGTGTATTGAGGCAGGCTGAGTCATCGCTAGTCACTCACTTTATTTCTGGTGGTGTATCAAACGAATGATAGGGAGCCGGAGACGGCAGGGCTTCCCATTCTAGCCCTTCAGCCCCTTCCCATACTCGTGCATCAACTGGCTCGCCAAGCTTGCGACACGCCTTGATCATTACTACCAAGAAGATCAGTTGTGACAACCCAAATGCAAAGCCACCTAAACTGATCCATTTGTTGAAATCAGCAAATTGCAAAGCATAGTCAGGAATGCGTCTGGGCATACCCGCCAACCCGACAAAATGCATAGGGAAAAACAGTACATTAACCGAAATTAGCGAGCACCAGAAATGCCACTTCGCCAAGGTGATATCGAACATGTGCCCAGTCCATTTAGGAAGCCAGTAATAGACCGCTGCCATAATGGAAAACACGGCACCAGTGACCAATACATAATGAAAATGGGCAACAACAAAGTAAGTATCATGGTATTGAAAGTCGACGGGAGTGATCGCTAACATCAAGCCAGACAGACCACCAATGGTAAACAACACCACAAAGGCAATGGCAAACATCATCGGAATTTCAAAGGTCATTGAGCCGCGCCACATAGTAGCAACCCAGTTAAACACTTTTACTCCGGTCGGTACTGAAATTAGCATAGTGGCAAACATAAAGAACATTTCCCACTGCACAGGCATGCCCGTTGTAAACATGTGGTGCGCCCACACAACAAAACTCAGCAAAGCAATAGAAGCCGTGGCATAGACCATAGACGAATAACCAAACAGTCTTTTGCGCGCAAACGTGGGGATAATCTGAGAAATAATTCCAAACGCGGGCAATATCATGATGTACACCTCTGGATGACCAAAGAACCAGAAAATGTGTTGGAACATAACAGGATCACCGCCCCCTGCGGCGTCGAAAAAACTCGTACCGAAATACTTGTCGGTGAGTACGGCTGTAACCGCAAACGCCAGCACAGGCATAACGGCAATCAGCAAAAACGCGGTAATTAACCATGCCCACACAAACAGAGGGAGTTTCATCCATGTCATACCAGGCGCACGCATGTTGAAGATGGTCACGACCACATTCATCGCGCCCATAATTGAAGAGATCCCCATAATATGCACAGAAAAAACAAACAGCGCGGTACTGTCGCTACTGTAAGTGGTGGAAAGTGGCGCATAAAAAGTCCAGCCAAATGCAGGGCCGCCACCTTCAACAAACAGTGATGATAATAAGATCAAAAACGCACCGGGTAAGATCCAAAAACTCCAGTTATTCATTCGAGGCAGAGCCATATCCGGAGCGCCTATCATCATAGGGATCAACCAGTTAGCCAACCCTGTAAACGCGGGCATCACAGCGCCAAATACCATAATCAGGCCATGCACCGTGGTCATTTGATTAAAGAAGTTAGGTTCGACAAGCTGTAAACCGGGCTGAAACAGTTCGGCACGGATCACCATAGCCATGGCACCACCGACTAAAAACATAATGAAGGCGAACCACAAATACAGAGTGCCAATATCTTTGTGATTGGTTGTGAGCACCCAACGCATAATGCCTTTAGGCGGACCATGATGATGAGCTTCGTGAGGTACTTGGCTGTCGGTATTGACGAGTTCAGAACTATTCATATTGGGCTCCTATTTACCGTTAGCCACATCATTAACGTCTTTGGGTTGCACTACATCGCCGGTATTGTTGCCCCATGCATTGCGCTCGTAAGTCACAACAGCAGCAATTTCTCGTAGTGACAGCATTTTTCCGAACGCTTGCATTGCAGTACCGGTTTTTCCGTTCAGTACAATATCGATATGCCCATATTGATCATGCTTCACCATTTCACTGCCCTTCAACGCCGGAAAGACGCCCGGTAATCCTTGGCCATTTGGCATATGGCAAGCCGCGCAGGTGGTGTCGTAAACGCGTTTCCCCTCTGTCATCAGTTCGTCCATCGACATACTCATGGCTAATAGTCGCTGCTCTTCTTCCTTTGCTTCCCGTTGACGGGTGGCTTCTGCGGTTAACCATGCTTGATAGTCGTCAGGGTGCTTGGCTATTACCACCACGGGCATAAAGCCGTGATCTTTGCCACACAGTTCTGCACATTGCCCGCGATAAATGCCTGGCTGATCAACTTTGGTCCACGCCTCATTGATAAAACCGGGGTTTGCGTCTTTTTTCACGGCAAAGTCAGGCACCCACCAACTGTGGATCACATCTTCAGAAGTAATTAAAAAACGTACTTTTTGGCCGGTAGGAATCACTAATGGGCGGTCGACTTCGAGCAGATAATTCGTGCCCTTGGTAAATTTGTTTTCGATTTGCTCGCGTTGTGTTGCGAGTAAGGAGTAAAATTCAACGTCATCGTCGAGGTATTGGTAATGCCATTTCCACTGCGAGCCTGTCACAAGCACGGTCATATCAGGCTCAGAAGCATCTTCCATCGCGATTAAGGTTTTGGCAGCAGGAATAGCCATACCAATGAGAATCAGAAAAGGAATGACCGTCCAAGCAATTTCCACTTTCACGCTCTCGTGAAAATTAGCGGGCTTAGCTCCTCGAGATTTGCGATGCAAATACATCGACACAAACATCACCCCAAAAACGATAAGGGCTATGGCTACGCAAATACCGAACATCAGCATGTGTAAATCATAAACCTGACCGCTGATCTCAGTAACGCCAGTGCGCAGGTTTACGTCAGACGACGCATTATTCGTGGTATCGGTTGATGCAAGTGCTTGCTGACACAGCATTAAGCTCAATACCACTATTGTCTTAACCAAACTACCCGCTACGCAAAGAGTACTCGTTTTCACTTAGCACCTCCATGATGGACAAGCTACCGGCGAACGTGTCTCCTTTCACCGTTGTGTCTCACCATTAACTTGCGCTCACGACTTCTCACATGTGAACTTTAGTTAAATTATTGTTTATTTTTTGTTAATTGAATTAAAGAATTGCGCAATAATTGGCCGATGTCTAGTTTTTCGGTCAATTTCTTTTCGCAGAAAAGCGATAGGTAAGGGAGGGGCAATACCAAGTATTGAATGACAAAAAAGGAGAAATTCGAGCTTGTTAATCAAACGACTAACAAGCCCTAAAAAATCACAAAAATATCAGCAGTGCGCGAATAAAAAGTAAAGGCTTACTACATCCAATCTGCGTTTCTAATTACGCCTACAGCAATACCTTCTATATGAAATGGCTGACTGGTTAAATCAACTCGAATAGGTGAAAAGTCTTCATTTTCGGCGTGCAATAACACCTCATGACCTTTCTTTTCTAGCCTTTTTACCGTTACATCGTCTTCAACCCGTGCCACAACAACTTGACCATTGTGTACATCAGTTGTGCGGTGCACCGCCAATAAGTCGCCATCCAGAATACCTATATCTTTCATACTTTCGCCGTTTACGCGAAGCAGGAAATCAGCTTGAGGATGAAACAAACTAGGGTCGACCTTGTAATGCGACTCTACATGCTGTTCAGCGAGTATTGGTTCACCCGCCGCAACACGCCCAATAAGCGGTAACCCCATCTCTTCTTCTTCATCATCAAGTGGAATATTCAATTTGATCCCGCGTGATGTGCCGGGCAGCATTTCGATCACCCCTTTACGGGCTAGCGCTTTCAAATGCTCTTCTGCTGCATTTGCAGAACGAAAGCCAAGCTCGCGCGCAATTTCTGCACGGGTGGGCGGCATACCCGTTTGTTGCATTGTCGACTTGATGAGGTCAAGCACTTCCTGTTGTCTTGGAGTTAGTGGACGCATAAACAGCCTGTTTTTCTATACAGTTACCTGTCAGTATATACACTATCGATAAAATGACAACGCTTAAATACCGTGGTTCTGCGTTGTATACCGGCTATTTCGTCTCGTCATTTAATCGATACATAACCTTGTGTCATACACACTGAATGGTTTCATGCTAAAATGCGCGCGTTATTAGTTCTACAGGAATCCAATACATGTCGTGGATGCGCAAAACGTTGCTGTCAGCGTTTCATTTCCCAGTAAAATGGCTGGTTCGCACCAAAAGTATTCCCGCAGATGTGGAGTCAGAATTGGGCATCGATAAAAACAAGCCCATCGTCTACTTGCTGCAATCTGACTCGGTGACTGACCAACTTGCCTTGCGCATGTCAGCAACGCAGTTAGGACTACCGAGCCCAACAGAATCTGTCACCCTAGCCGGAACAGAATATCCGCGTAGTTTATTTCTGCGCAGCACTCGCCCTTTGTTCCGTGCAAAAGGCGCCAAAACAGATTTAGAAGATCAGTTCACCGAATTACTTCACTTGCACAAAACACACAAAGAATTGGCCGTGCAAGTCGTCCCAGTATTTGTTTCCTGGGGACGCGCACCGGGCAAAGGGAAGCCAGGTTTTGGTGACCTAATTGCCGATCAAGCAACCCCAAGTTGGTTGCGCAAACTGTTTATTGTGATTTTTCTCGGTCGCGACAACTTTATCAGTTATAGCAAAGCCGTATCGGCCCGCGCCATGGCCGACAATGTTGACAGTGAAAAACACTCCGCTCATAAACTTATTCGTGTAGCAAGTACTCACTTTCATAGAAAGCGCCAAACACTGACTGGCCCTACGCTGCTTGATCGTCAAGAGCTGCACAATGCGGTACTGGGGGCGGATTCTGTCAAAAAAGCGATCGGCGAAGAGAGCAAGGGTAAAAAGCTATCTCATGATCAAGCCCGTGATCGCGCGGTGGAATACATCAACGAAATTGCAGCCGATTACCGCGAAGGTTTGATTCGCTTTGGCGAACGTTTATTGACGCGAATTTGGAATAAAATCTACAACGGCATAAGTGTTCAGCATGCTAACCGAATTCGCGAACTAGCCAATAACGGTCATGAAATCATTTATGTGCCCTGCCACCGCAGCCACATGGATTACCTGTTGCTCACCTATGTTATTTATCACGAAGGCATGGTAACGCCGCATATTGCAGCCGGTATCAACCTAAACTTTTGGCCAGTGGGCAAAGTATTTCGTCGTGGCGGTGCGTTTTTCTTGCGTCGTAGCTTTGCTGGCAACAAATTGTACACAGCGGTATTCCGCGAGTATTTAGAGCTGTTGTTCAACAAAGGTTACGCCGTTAAGTACTACCCCGAAGGAGGGCGCAGCCGAACAGGTCGATTACTTCCCCCTAAAACCGGCATGTTAGCCATGACATTACAAGCCGTCGCCAAAGGTGTAAACCGCCCTGTGAGTATCGTGCCTGTTTATATCGGTTACGAGAATGTCATGGAAGTCAAAAGCTACCTCAAAGAGCTAAAAGGCAGCTCGAAGAAAAAGGAATCAACCGGACAGGTCTTTTCAGCCATTCGCAAGTTGAAAAACTATGGTCACGGTTTTGTGAACTTTGGAGAGCCTTTATCGATCACTCAATTTCTCGATAAACAAGCCCCTGAATGGCGTGAAACCAATATGGCCAGCGATAAAAAGCCCGCTTGGTTAACCCCTACGGTTAATGAACTCGCCAATAATGTAATGGTTAGGATCAACAGCGCCGCCGCCATCAATGGCATGGCATTAGCATCGCTGTGCTTGTTATCGTCAAAAACTCATACCATGACCGAGCAGGAATTGCGTCAATCAATGGCCGACTATTTGCAAATGTTGCGAACCGCGCCATACAGCAAAGACGCCACCTTGCCAGAAGCCAATGCCGATACCCTGTTACAAGATACGCTAAAGCTGAACCGCTTTGATATTACCGAAGACGAATACGGCAGGCTGATCAGCTTGCAGAAAGGCGGGGCGGTATACATGACCTACTACCGCAACAATATTCTGCACATGTTTGCGTTGCCAGGACTTATTCAATCTATTGTGTTTGCTCATAATGGCGCACATAAAAATACAATTCTTCAACATGTCGCGGCTTTGTATCCTTTGCTACAGAAAGAGTGGTTCTTGCACATGACACAAGACGCAGCTCTGGCTTACACCGAAACCTTGTTAAATACCTTTGCACAACAAGGTATGCTCAAGGCACAGGACGATATGTACTTTATTCCTGAAGCCACCAGCCCGCAGTTCCATTCTGCGTGGCTATTAAGCCGTTGTATTCAAGAAACACTACAACGCTATGCTGTGGTGTTGACGGTATTGAAAAAAGAGCGTGAGATCAGTCGTGCGAGTTTAGAGCGCACCAGCCGGAACATTGCTGAACGGTTATCAACTTTGTACGGCATGAATTCTCCTGAGTTTTACGACAAAAATGTGCTGTCGAGCTTTATTGTCTCGCTAAAAGACAATCACTGGCTCGACTCAACGGCAGATGGCGGCTTGCGTTATTCAGAAGAAGCGTCGGCGTTACACAAAGATGTGATTGCCTTAGTGTGGCCAGAAATAGCCCAGCATCTGGAAAAGGCGATTCTCGAAGACGCATCTCATTAACCCCAGAAACGGCAATTCAACAATAGGGGCGGGTGTTTGCATTCGCCCCTGTTAGCCTTAATAAAACGTATTTTTTCACGCCCAATCCCAAGATAACAACGATCAGTGATACCTTTCTGCTCACCAACAATGTTATACTGTAACACTTACAAATTCATATTGAGGTACATACGTTGAGAGATATATGGGGAATGGTGCTGTCTGTACTTTGCCTTGTGCATTGTTTAGCTGTACCTGCAGTATTGATCGTGATGAACGGCAGCATTTACCTACATCAAGATCATGTTGATTGGACCCACTACATCTTAATTGTGCCTGTGGTACTACTCGGTTTATTTGCCTTCCCACAAAACTATCGGCGCACCGGTTCCAAGCGCGTATTGGTACTTGGTTTGCTGGGGTGTGTATGCTTGGCCGCGGGGTTAATCTTCCATCAGTTCGAAGTATTACTAACAATCCTTGGCTCTATTGGCATGTTTATCGCCCATCGACACGGTTATGTCACAGCCAAAGCACTGAAGCAGCAGCTAAACAAAGCCCAAATCCAAACAAATTAGACCAAATAGTCCAGTTTTTTTCATTAACTGTTTATTTTTATCTCAATTGTTGCCAATCTAACCGTGTTTATCCGTTAAGTTTCTTCAATCTCCGTAAAATAGACCATTAATTTGCCCACAGAGCGAACCATTATGACTCACATTGTAAAACGCACACTTCTTGTTGCTATCACCGCCACTCTTGCTTTTTCCGGCGCAGTATCGGCCAAACCGAATAAAGAACTGCCTCTTACTTCGGCAGTGAAATGGCAACGCATCAGTAAAGAATACAAATTGATCACGACGTCGCTTTATCACAATGCCGCCGACGCACTAACCAACCGCGAAATTAACGCTGAAAATTGGGTCGTGGTAATGGATGTAGACGAAACCTTACTAGACAACAGTGAATTTCAACGCCGCCTGGATACAAGCGGTGGTAAGTACACTTCTGAAGGTTGGGCAAACTGGGTGAAAGAAGAAAACGCAGATGCGGTACCCGGCGCGGTTACGTTCGTTAAAGCGTTTTTAGCCAAAGGCGGCAAATTAGCTGCGATCACAAACCGCCCACAAGCGCTTGATAGCCACACATGGGCAAACCTAAAAGCCGTCGGTTTTCCAGTAACCCAAGACAACACATGTTTAATGGGCAGAAGTAAGGAAGACAAAGCCGCCATTAATCACAACGACATTATTAACGATAAAGATCGTCGCCGCGCCATGATAGAAGCGGGTAAAGCGGAATGTTTTGAAGCGAACACACCCGTGCCAAGTGTATGGCGCAAACCTGCGGTCATTGAGATGCAAGTAGGCGACAACATTGAAGACGTGCGTTTTGTTACCCAAGAAGACGCCGACATTGAGGCATTATTGCCGCGTCAAGGCCACAACATCCTTATATTACCTAACCCTATGTATGGTTCTTGGTAATACTCCCGTCGTATGAGTGACAGACAAGCCACATTGCAACAGTGGCTACAGCAAGACAAGGCGCGCTGCGATATTGTTAACGCAGCGCGACAACTGCAATTACCAGACAGTTATCTTGCTGCTGGTTTTGTGCGAAATATGGCATGGGACAACCTACACGGTGTTGCTTCACCCACGCCGTTGAACGATGTAGATCTGATCTACTTCGACAACACCGATTTGTCTACCGAGACGGAAATCCAGATTGAATCTTCACTTTCCCACCTATTACCCGATGTGAATTGGGAAGTGCGCAATCAGGCACGTATGCACCTGAAATACCAAGATCCTCCCTATTCAAACAGCCTAGATGCAATGAGCTATTGGGTAGAACTAGAGACAGCCGTTGGGTTGCGGCTCCACGATCTCGTTTTTGCGAGCGTTTATGGCCTTGAGCGACTCTTTGCTCTCACGGTCACACCGAATAAACGTCGCCCATTGCACGTCTTTCAGCAGCGAATCAGCAAAAAAAATTGGCTGACATTGTGGCCAAAGCTAGCCGTAATCAACGACTCAGCAGATCTGCCCACAACACGAGATTAAACAGAGGTAATAAAGACAGAACCTTACTGCGTTCAAGGACTTGGTTACGCAAACAAAATCATGTAACTTGCTATTTTAAATTGATGTTTTTGGAAATGTTATGACAAGGATAGGCGTAAAGGCAGTAGTGTTCATACTCATTGCTGGGTTGTGTGGCTGCGCAGCCACACAAAGTGAAAACACGCAAAAGCAAAATTGGAATTCAACCATTGAACGCGTTTCTAACGGCGTGGTGAGCATTCAATTTGATGTGCCGGTGAGTTTTGACGGTAATTGGAACACATCAAGCTATGCCACAGGTTTTATCGTGGACGCAAAACGCGGCATCATCTTAACCAATCGCCACGTGGTTACGCCCGGCCCAGTGACAGCAAAGGCAATTTTGCTCAACAACGAAGAAATCGAATTAACCCCGATTTACATCGACCCTGTCCACGATTTTGGTTTCTATCAGTACAACCCTGAAGACATTCAATATGTTACTCCCCATGAGTTTGAACTCGCTCCCGAGAGCGCCCATGTAGGACAGGACATTCGCATTGTTGGTAACGACGACGGACAAAAGCTGTCAATTCTCGATGGCACCATTTCGCGACTGGATCGCGATGCACCAAACTATGGGGCGGGGCGCTATAACGACTTCAATACCTACTACATACAGGCATCAACGGCTTCAACCGGCGGCAGTTCAGGCTCGCCAGTGATCAACGTAGAAGGGCAAGTGGTAGCCATTAACGCGGGAGCGGCATCTCGCTCAGCCAATGCGTTTTACCTTCCCCTTAATTCCGTTACTCGTGCGCTGCACAACATCCAGCAAGGCAAAGCGATTGCTCGGGGCGGTTTGTTAACCACTTTCATATCAACCCCTTATGCAGAATTGCAACGTCTTGGTTTAACGCCAGAATTAGAGAAAACCTATCGCGCGACTTTTGCCGATTTGAAAGGCTTGCTCACCATCAATACCATTTTGCCTGGCAGCCCAGCAGACACCGCGTTAGAGGTGGGAGATATTTTACTCACCATCAACAACGAGCCGGTTGCCGATTTCGTGAGTTTAGAGCAATGGTTTAACCAACACGTGGGAGAGTCTCTGTCGATAGAAGTGCTGCGCCAAGGTGTTGCGCAAAGCTTCGATATTGAGGTGAGTGATTTAACGGCGTTGATGCCCACGACCCTATTAAAATTTGATGCCAGTGTGTTTCATGACTTGTCATATCAACAAGCAAGACACATGGATAAGCCTTTAGAAGGCGTGTTTGTCGCGCTTGCCTCATCTGCCTTTAAAGCCGCCAATATTCCCAACCATGCAGTGATCACCGAATTTAATGGTGAGCCTATTGCGAATTTAAGTCAGTTCAACGAGATTTTGTCACGTACTCCTGACCGCACGAAAGCGCATATTCGCTATTTCGCTAAAAGCGCCCCCAAAACATCGCAATATGCCTTCGTTGAAATAAATCGCCAGTGGTTTGAACACAGCTTCTGTCACTTTAATGCAGAATTAGGCTATTGGCCTTGCGATGTCATTGCCAACACGCTTCCTCCGGCAAAACAAACCGTGGCAGAAGATCTAACGCCACTCCCGGTCGCTAATCACACGGGCTTGGAGAGTGCATTAGTGAAGGTAACGCATAGCAGCCCATATTCTATTCTTGGTCGCTCAGGCAATGAGAAAACCTACGGTACCGGTGTTATCGTTGATGCCGAAAAAGGCTGGATTGTGATTGACCGTACTATTGTGCCCAGTGTGTTGGGCGAGGTTAAAATTACCTTCAATAACCAGTTAGAAGTTGATGGTAAAGTCGAATATTTGCATCCATTGCACAATCTCGCATTAGTGAGCTACCCCACAGAGCTCCTTGGCCAGCTACCGGTCGCGGAAGCCAAATTGGCAACTCGACCACTTCAACGCGACGACGCCATTCTTCAAATGGGGTTGAATTACGATGGTGAGGTGGAATACCGCGGCACCAATATCGATACCGTGCAGGAGCTATGGCTAAATCGCGCAAACGTGCCTCAATTTGCTGAGAACAATATTAAGGTCGCGCACTTGGTTAACCCTAACGGCACTATCGACGGCATTATCCTCAATGAACAAGGCGAACTCGCGGCTCTTTGGGCTACCTTTACCCAAGGTGGCGATAAGGGTGAGGGCCGCCAATATTTTTCAGCTGGGATAACCGCTGACTATATTCAAGAGCTGATTGATCACGCCACCGCGCAACAAGGTTTCTATTCACTGAATATTAATTTAACCCAAATTGCACCAGTGAACGCTTTGCAGCGGGGCCTACCTAACGAGTGGCTTAACAAGATTATCAATGGCGATACTGTTAACAATAAGCTCTTGATGATTTATGAAATCATGCAAGATTCGCCAAGCTCGGCCCATTTCGAGCGCGGTGATATTCTGTTGGCGATAAATGATCAGCCTGTTACTTCATTTAAAACCTTTGAGGCTTTGTCTCAAGCGCCCTCGCTTCGCGTGACCTACCTTCGCGAGGGTCAGGTACAAAATACTGAATTAGAAACGTCTTTACTCGCAGGGGAAGACATTGATCGGGTGTTGTTCTGGGCTGGTCTAACACTACACAGACCACACCGCGCCGCTCTAATGCAACGCGGAATAGACGGTGACGGCGTGTATATCGCGAGTTATAAATATGGCTCTCCCGCAAACCGCTATAACGTTTACGCCATGCGCCGTATTGTTGCAATTGATGGTCAACCCACAGTGACCCTAGATGACTTTATTGCCCAAGTGAAAGACAAGCAGCACCGAGAATCTGTGAAGCTGAAAACACTGGATATCAATAACGTTGAAGAAGTGATCACCTTGAAACTCGACACCCACTACTGGCCATTTTTCGAGGTGCGCTTAGTAGATGGTGAGTGGCAAAAAGTCATGTACTGAGCCACTTTGAGTTAGCTCATAAGGCTAATCAAAAAGCAAAAAGGCGATGAATTGATTCATCGCCTTTTTTAATCGTGCTACGCCTTCAACAAGTTCAGGCTTTATCAGAGTTTGGGGTCTGATAAAAAGAACTGATAAGCCGGATCACTCGTCACATCATGGTGCTGATAATTGAGGTCAGCAAGATGGGTTTCAAACGCCTCACGACTCTCTGGCGGAATATCAAAGCCAGCCATCACCAGCCCTTCAGCCGCACCGTGGTTACGGTAATGGAATAAGGTGATATCCCAACGCTCTCCCAAGGTATTCAAGAACTTCAACAACGCGCCTGGATGCTCTGGGAATTCAAAGGTAAACACGCTTTCGTTCAATATTTTAGGCGGACGTCCACCCACCATATGACGCACGTGCAGTTTTGCCAACTCGTTGTCAGACAGATCAAAGCACGTGTAGCCTTTGTCTTCTAACTCTTGGGTTAACGCCTCAAACTCTTCACGACCACGCTTGAGTTTAATACCGACAAAGATGTGTGCTTCATTTTCACTGGCAAAACGGTAGTTAAACTCGGTGATATTGCGGCCACCCAGATACTCACAAAACTGCTTGAACGCACCGCGTCGCTCTGGAATTTTAACCGCGAACACCGCTTCTTTTTGTTCGCCTAATTCACAGCGCTCAGACACATAACGCAAGGTGTGAAAATTGGTATTGGAACCACACAAAATCCCACCTAACTTTTGGCCTTTTAAATCGTGTAGTTTGGCATATTTGCGAATTGCCGCTACTGACATAGCGCCAGCAGGTTCGGCAATCACGCGGGTATCGTCAAAAATGTCTTTAATCGCCGCGCAAATCTCGTCGTTCGACACTGTGATAATTTCATCGACCACACGGTCGCACAAGCGAAAGGTTTCTGAGCCCATCAACTTCACCGCAACGCCATCGGCAAATATGCCCACAGACGGTAGCGTTACTGGCTCACCTGCGGCTTTTGCCGCCACAAAACAGGCTGACTCTTCAGACTCTACCGCCACAATCTTAATTTCAGGTTTAAGTTGCTTGAGGTATACGCCAATGCCGGCCGCCAAACCACCGCCACCCACAGCGATAAACAGGGTATCGATGTTCGGGTTTTGTTCGAGTAGTTCTCGGGCTATGGTGCCTTGTCCAGCAATAACATCCGGATTATCGAATGGCGGGATCAAAGTGAAGCCTTCGCTCTCACACAAAGATTTAGCGTGCTGACTCGCTTGGTCAAAGTTAGTACCGTGCAGCACAATATTCACGTGCTGACCGCCAAAGGTACGCACCGCATCAACTTTGATATCCGGCGTGGTTTCAGGCATGACAATTGTTGCCTGAATCCCTTTCATATTGGCAGAGTAAGCCACGCCTTGAGCGTGATTTCCCGCCGATGCAGCCACTACGCCAGCGGCTTTTTGCGGCTCAGACAAGTTGGCGATGCAGTTGTATGCACCGCGCAATTTAAATGATTTTACCGGCTGCTGATCTTCACGTTTGAGGTAAACTTCGTTTCCTAATTCAGCACTTAACCGCGACAGCAACACTAAGTCACTGTTCACTGCCACGTCATAAACCGGCGCTAACAGGATTTTTTTAAGATAGTCGTGGTCACTAACGGTCATATATCTTCCAGCTTAGACGGGTCGCGTACTGCGCCTTTGTCTGCACTGGTTGCCAACATAGCAAAGTTGCGCAATGACACAGACACTTTTCGTTCGCGATTAACAGGTTTCCACGGGCGCTCACGCGCTTCCATAGCCTCACGACGCGCTTGTAGCTCTTCGTCGCTTACCACCATGTTGATGGTTCGGTTAGGAATATCAATTTCAATGGTATCGCCTTCTTCTACCAAACCAATACCGCCGCCACTGGCTGCTTCTGGTGAGCAGTGACCAATTGACAAACCCGACGTACCGCCAGAGAAGCGACCGTCTGTGATCAAAGCACAAGCCTTACCCAACCCTTTCGACTTAAGGTAAGACGTGGGGTATAGCATTTCTTGCATACCTGGGCCGCCACGCGGGCCTTCATAACGAATAAATACCGCATCACCGGCTTCGATTTTTTCACCCAAAATGGCGGCTACTGCGTCATCCTGACTTTCAAAAATACGCGCACGACCGGTGAATTTTAAAATCGATTCATCTACACCAGCTGTTTTTACGATACAGCCGTCTTCGGCTAAATTACCAAATAGAACGGCTAAGCCGCCTTCTTGGCTAAAGGCGTGATCAATATCGCGAATACAGCCGTTTTGACGGTCAATGTCGGCATCTGGCCAACGACAATCCTGGCTGAATGCTTTAGTAGTACGAATCCCCGCAGGGCCTGCGCGATAGAATTTATCTGCTTCGGGTTTGTCACCCTGCGTAATATCAAACTCGCTGATCACATCGCCAATAGGTTTGCCCAATACATGAGAACAATCAGCGTGCAGCAAGTTCGCTTTGTTTAATTCATTGAGAATACCGAGAACACCACCTGCGCGGTGCACGTCTTCCATATGATAAAGAGGTGTAGACGGCGCCACTTTACAAAGGTGGGGCACTTTACGCGACAAACGGTCGATATCAGCCATAGTAAATGGCACTTCACCTTCCATTGCTGCGGCTAACAAATGCAGAATGGTGTTGGTAGAACCCCCCATGGCGATATCCAAACTCATAGCGTTTTCAAAGGCCTTAAAGTTTGCGATATTACGTGGCAATGCGCTTTCGTCATCATTTTTGTAATAACGTTCACACAAATCAACAATCACTTTGCCCGCTTGCTTAAACAGCGCTTCACGATCAGCGTGGGTAGCCAACATCGAGCCGTTACCCGGCAAAGACAAGCCTAGTGCTTCAGTAAGGCAGTTCATTGAGTTAGCGGTAAACATACCAGAACAAGAACCACAGGTAGGGCAAGCTGAACGCTCAATTTCATTGCTGTCGGCATCAGACACTTTGTCATCGGCTGCCGCTACCATGGCGTCAACCAAATCCAATTTTATCAGTTGATCAGAAAGCTTGGTTTTACCCGCTTCCATTGGACCGCCTGAAACAAACACCACCGGCACGTTAAGGCGCATAGACGCCATCAACATTCCCGGCGTGATCTTGTCACAGTTAGAAATACACACAATGGCATCTGCACAATGGGCATTAACCATGTACTCAACCGCGTCGGCGATAATTTCACGCGACGGCAGGCTGTAAAGCATACCACTGTGACCCATCGCGATACCGTCGTCTACCGCAATGGTGTTGAATTCTTTGGCTACACCGCCGGCTTCTTCAACACTTTTCGCCACCAGCTGACCGAGGTCTTTGAGGTGCACATGCCCAGGCACAAATTGCGTAAATGAGTTGGCAATTGCAATAATTGGCTTGCCAAAATCGGTGTCCTTCATTCCGGTTGCACGCCACAATGCGCGCGCGCCGGCCATATTTCGTCCCTGCGTTGTTGTTGCAGATCGTAACTTGGGCATAATGCTTATAACTCTCTTAAATTACTTGTAAACCGGTGTTAACCAGTTCCATTTATCTTCTGTTTTGCCGTTAAACAAACCGAAGAACATTTCTTGTAGCTCAGTGGTGATAGGACCACGGCTGCCATTACCAATTGAAATACCGTCAACACTGCGTACTGGTGTGACTTCTGCGGCTGTACCACACATCAAAATCTCATCAGCAAGGTACATGGCTTCGCGTGGAATGTTTTCTTCGCGAATTTCATAGCCAAGGTCTTTTGCCAAAGTAATTACGGTATCACGGGTAATACCCGGCAAAATTGCTGCCGTTTTTGGTGTAGTGCTGATCACACCGTCGCGAATAACAAAGATGTTTTCGCCCGCGCCTTCACTGATATAACCGTTGCGATCAAGGGCAATACCTTCGCCATAGCCGTGGCGACGAGCTTCCATTGAAATCAACTGAGAAGACAAGTAGTTACCACCGGCTTTTGCACCAGTAGGCATAGTGTTGGCCGCTAAGCGGTTCCACGAAGAAATACCCGCGTCTACCCCGTTTTTCAGTGCTTCTTCACCCAAATATGCACCCCACTCGAAAGCAGAGATGGTCAATTCAGTTTCAGTACCGAAAGGCACGCTTAATCCCATACCAATATCGCCGTAAAATGCGATTGGGCGGATGTAGGCTGACTTCAAGTTGTTTTCACGAATGATGTCGATGGTCGCTTGGTTAATCTGTTCCAAGGTGTAGGGGATCGTCATACGATAGATTTTTGCTGAATCTAACAAACGACGGTTGTGGTCATTCAATCGAAAGACGCACGTACCTTGATCAGGGGTGTTGTATGCACGAACACCTTCAAACACAGACGAACCGTAATGAATCGCATGAGTCATTACGTGTACCGTAGCGTCTTGCCAAGGAATGATTTCACCGTTGAACCAGATTTTTTCAGCGAGTTGCTTAGCCATGATAAATCCTTAAAAAACGAACACTCAGGTTCGAGAAGCACATACTTAAGAGTTTGAATGTGCACAATTAATACCGAGACAGATAATACAACACCACTATAGCGTACCCAAATTACACGAAGCTTATATCGCCAGAAGTGTAATCACTGATTGACGATTTACGTGTAAGGGCGCGTTTTGCTCACAGGGTTGCCTGTCGCCGGGTCGACATGACGAGAAGTTTGACTAGAAAAGATAATAGACCGTTATGACACGGTTGTGATGATGTTCGGATAAGTTTCACCACAAACGCATAAGCACTATTGGCTAGATAATGGTTACACCTTTTAAAAAATATCACTGAACCAGAGGGTGGATCAAGGGGAAATCATCAGTTTACGACTAAGGTCTCTGGCGACAAGGAAATTTAGGTTGATTGATCAACCAAAAACAACTGATGCAGTCGTCGGTCAGAATCGCTACCATGAGCCCCTTAATTTCAAACAGGCCGTAACATGATTGATTGGTTTCATTGGTTAAACCTTGCAGGTGTCGCAGTATGTGCCATATCTGGTACGCTGATGGCTTATCAAAAACGTATGGACGGCTTTGGCGTTATCGTACTTGCAAGCGTAACGGCCATGGGTGGTGGCACATTACGCGACATTATGCTCGATGTACCCGTGTTCTGGTTTGTTGAAGTCGATTACCTTTACATTACCCTCGCTGCTGCAGCGGTCACCATCATTTGGCTGCGCTTGAGCCCCCGTTTCCCTTATCACTACTTGTTAATTGCCGATGCGTTTGGCTTGGCTTTGTTTAACGTGGTGGGCATGCAAAAAGCCCTCATCAATGACGCAGGGCTCGTCATTGCCGTAGCCTTAGGTACCATTACCGCTGTGGTTGGCGGCTTGTTACGAGACGTAATTTGCCGAGAAGTGCCACTAGTACTCAATGGTGAACTGTATGCCTTTACCTGTATTTTGGGTGGTGTGGTGTACGGCATCGTGCAATATGCAGGTTTGGACGCTCAATGGTGTGCCATTGCTGCGGTTATTACCACAGTACTGGTGCGTTTAGGCGCCATGCGTTGGCATTGGCAATTACAAGTATTCCCTCACGAGCAATAAATCTGGCACATGGTTCAGTCGAATCCATGTGTTACCCGTTTTAGCATAGCCTTTCGGAATTAAATCAAGAGGACACACCGTGGGCTATGCGGTTGTGATGACGCGGGCAGGGCAAGGTATTGATGCACCGCAAATCAGTGTAGAAGTGCATCTGGCTAATGGTATGCCCGGTTTTCATTTAGTGGGGTTGGCGGAAACCGCGGTTAAAGAAGCTCGCGAGCGAGTGCGCGGCGCATTGCTCAATAGTGGCTTTACCTTTCCTGCTAAACGGATCACGGTGAATCTCGCGCCCGCAGACATCCCCAAAAATGGCGGCCGTTACGACATGGCTATCGCCGTGGGTATTCTCGCGGCAGAAGGCTTTATTCCCTCAGAGGCCATTGCCAACATCGAATGTATTGGCGAGCTAAGTTTACGTGGCGAATTGCGCGGTGTGACCGGCTTGTTACCGGCGGCTCAAGCCTGTGAAAAGGCAGAAAACACCCTCTATATCGCTGAGCCAAATACCAATGAAGCCCAACTGGTTAACGGGCTAAACTTTGTTGCAGCCGATTCAATTCTCACGCTCTTTTTGCATTTAACTGCGCAAGCATCTTTACCGGTTCAAACCGGAAGTGCCCCTTCTCACCTTGATGAAAATAACAACATAGGGTGGGATGACATCGTCGGCCAAGAGCAAGCAAAGCGTGCGCTACTCATCGCCGCGAGCGGGAAGCATCATCTACTTTTCGTAGGGCCGCCGGGCACTGGAAAAAGCATGCTGGCCCATCGCTTAACTCAATTACTGCCACCGATGAGTGAAGAGGAAGCCCTTGAAGCCGCAGCAATTCGCTCTATCAAAGGTGAAGCCTTAAATACGGAACGATGGCGGCAACGCCCCTTTCGCAGTCCTCATCATACGTCTTCCGCCATTGCGCTAACCGGTGGAGGCACTGTTCCCAAACCTGGTGAAATATCTCTCGCCCATCACGGCGTATTGTTTTTAGATGAATTACCAGAATTTGGCCGCCAAACCTTGGACGTACTCAGAGAGCCGTTAGAAACCGGTGACGTGTGTATTTCACGAGCGGCGGGGCAAGCCAAGTTTCCAGCACAATTTCAGCTGGTGTGTGCGCTTAACCCCAGCCCCACCGGTGATGTGCATGATGGCCGTACGCCAGTGGATCAAATATTGCGTTATTTGCAACGCCTTTCCGGCCCATTACTCGACCGTATCGATATACAAGTAGATGTGCCAAAACTGGCTGATTATGTGATGCCGTCGTCAACACCTGTACAAGATTCTTTGCTCGCAGTAAAACAAACCGTACTCGCTACCAGAGCCAAGCAAATATCTCGTCAGGGCAAGCCTAACGGGCAACTCACGGGTGCCGAAATGGCCCAACACTGCCAACTGAGCGAAGAAGACTCATTATTCTTTAAAGAAGCAGCGCACAAATTGGAACTCTCCATGCGTACGTTTCACCGCACGTTGAAAGTTGCGCGCACACTGGCGGATCTTAGTGATTGCGAAGTGATTCAACGTCAGCATTTGGCCGAAGCCTTGGGTTATCGCGCATTGGATAACCTCATTCATCAATTGGTTTCTAACTGAAGTAGGGCATTGATAAGAGGCTCGTGTTGACGCGATTGCAAACAGCAAAGCCCAAGCACGTAAGACTCGATGTCGTCCACCGTTATCTGGGCAACATTGGCAGCGATACTGGAGTGATCCAACACCACTTGGGGAACAAACCCCACACCACATCCTAATGCCACCATGCTAACAATCGCTTCATTACCCCCAACCGATGCGTATACATTGGGGCGAATGCCATGCTCGGCAAACCAGTGGTACACAATGCGCCGAGTCGGCCCTTGTTCGGGCAAAATCACTTTGTGGTGTCGCCAATCAATTTGGCTCAACTGATTAATACGCCAGTCTTTGGGAGCGATGAGTACCAGTGGCACATCGTCTAACTTGGAAAAATACAAATCGGTTGGGAAATCAGGCGTGTGAATAGCAATCGACACATCACTTTGTTTTTGTTTCACATTGCTGATAGCTGCAGCAGGATCGCCAGTCACCAATCGAATATCAACCCCAGGGTAACGTTGACGATAGCGTTGCAACACCGCCGGTAAGTGGCTTTGGCTGGCGGTTACCGAGCAATACAAACTCAACTCGCCTTGCAACGCCAGCTTGTCTTCCCGTAATTCATGCCGCAAAGATTGCCACTCTTGCAATGTTTTATCACTAAACGACAACAACTTATGACCGGCGTGGGTCAATGCCACTTTGCGATTATCGCGCTTGAAGAGTACCGCACCGCACTCTTCCTCTAACCGCTGAATCACACGGCTCAAAGTAGAAGGCGAGACGTACATTGCCTCTGCGGTTTCACCAAAATGTAAACTGTTTGCGAGATGATTAAACAGTTGCAGGCTTTTGAAATCCATTATCGTTTCATTTTTTGCAACACTGTTTTGCAAATATATCATTTTCCAAAACAAAAGAAATCACCTATTCTCCGTGACAAGTCGTCATCGACGAGGTCTTTGCCACGAAATGGCGTGGTAAAAATGACGAAAAGAGATGTTCGGAAAGATTTATGGCTAATTATTTCAATACCCTATCGTTACGTCAGCAACTAGACCAATTAGGTCGTTGCCGCTTTATGAAGCGCGAAGAATTTGCTGACGGCTGTGAGTTCCTTAAAGGCAAAAAAGTTGTCATCGTTGGCTGCGGTGCACAGGGCCTTAACCAGGGTCTCAACATGCGAGATTCAGGGTTAAATGTTGCTTACGCATTGCGTCAGGCTGCAATTGACGAGAAGCGCGACTCATACCAGCGCGCAACCAGTAACGGATTTACTGTTGGCACTTATCAGGAGCTAATTCCAGAAGCGGATTTGGTATACAACCTGACGCCAGATAAGCAACACGCGAGTGTAGTGGAAGCTGTTATGCCTCTTATGAAAGAAGGCGCAGCACTTGGTTACTCTCACGGCTTCAACATTGTTGAAGAAGGCCAGCAAATTCGCCAAGACATCACGGTAGTGATGTGTGCACCTAAGTGCCCAGGCACTGAGGTTCGTGAAGAATACAAGCGTGGCTTCGGTGTACCTACACTGATTGCTGTTCACCCAGAAAACGACCCGAAAGGGGAAGGTTGGCCAATCGCTAAAGCGCTAGCTAGTGCAACAGGTGGTGACCGTGCGGGTGTACTTGAATCTTCATTTGTTGCAGAAGTGAAATCAGACTTGATGGGTGAACAAACTATCTTGTGTGGTATGCAACAAGCTGCAGCTATTCTCGCTTTCGAGAAAATGACTGCGGAAGGTTTAGACGCGGGTTACGCTGCAGCATTGATTCAGTTTGGTCTTGAGACTATTACTGAAGCACTGAAAATTGGTGGCGTTACCAACATGATGGACCGTTTGTCTAACCCTGCTAAGGTGAAGGCATACGAGCTGTCTGAAGAATTAACAGCATTGCTTCGTCCGTTGTTTGAAAAACACCAAGACGACATCATCAGCGGTGAGTTCTCTCGCACTATGATGGAAGACTGGGCGAATGGCGATGCCAACCTACTTAAATGGCGTGAAGAAACTGGTGAATCAGGTTTCGAAAATGCACCTGTTTACGAAGGTACAATTACAGAGCAAGAGTTCTTTGATAAAGGTATCTTGCTGGTAGCAATGATTAAGTGTGGTGTTGAAGTCGCGTTCGACGTAATGGTTGAAGCAGGCATTCTTCCTGAATCAGCTTATTATGAATCACTACACGAAACACCGTTGATTTCTAACACAATCGCTCGTAAGCGCTTGTATGAAATGAACGTGGTTATCTCTGATACTGCTGAATACGGTAACTACCTATTCGCTAACGCGGCAGTACCATTGCTACGTGAACAGTTTATGCCAAAAATCGGCACAGACGTGATTGGCGAAGGCCTAAACGTTGCTTCTAACCAAGTTGAAAACAAACGCTTGGTAGATATCAACGAAGCTATTCGCAGCCACGGTGTTGAGTCGATTGGTAAAGAATTACGCGGTTACATGACGGACATGAAAGCCATCATTGAAGCGTAGACAGTTTCTGTCGTTAGGTGCTTAACCAAGCCCTCTTGCCCAACCATTTTGGTTGGGCTTTTTTATGCCTGTAATAAAGTCACACTTTCTACGCCTGACTCCCTTCCTTCATAGCAAACAAGACAAAGTGTTAGATTCGTAGGCTGAAGCCAGCACGCTACGCCGCATACCACTTATTGAATGTGATAATGTTACAACTCACAGTATTCACTGTATAACAATACGAGTGAGGAAAGGATTAGATGTGAGAAACAACACCAACACCTAACTCACCCAATAAAAACGACAACGATAATGAGGAAAATGATGCGTTATTTTCGCTTTATGTTACTGATCATCAGCGGTTTAATTTGCTTACCAGCGATCAGTGCAGATACCAGCCAGAAGGATTCGCGCGCTGAATATATTCGTTCCCACTATGCGAAATACGAATATCACGTACCGATGCGTGACGGCAAAAAACTGTTCACCTCGGTATACGTACCTTATGATCAAAAAGAGAGCTACCCGATTTTGATGCAGCGCACACCTTATCGCGTGGCACCCTACGGTAGTGATAAATATAAAACCCGCTTAGGCCCGAGCGCTGAGTTTGAACGAGAAGGCTACATTTTTGTTTTTCAAGACGTACGCGGTAAGCAAATGTCTGAAGGTGAATATGTAAACATGCGCCCTCAAAATGCTTATCAAAAAGGCAAAGATGCCGTAGATGACGCCACCGACACCTACGACACTATTGATTGGCTTATCAACAACATCCCCAACAACAATGGTCGTGTTGGCATGTGGGGGATTTCTTACCCCGGCTACTACACCTCAGTGTCGGCGATTAATAGCCATGAAGCATTAAAAGCTATTTCGCCCCAAGCACCAATCGCCGACTGGTTCTTCGACGATTTCCATCGCAATGGGGCTTTTTCTACGCCCATGGCGTTTTTGTTCTTTGATACATTCGATAAACCAAGAGAGCAGCCGTTCCCATGGCGTGAACAGGGCCGTAAAATTCCCACACCTGATGGCTATGAGTTTTTCCGTGATTTAGGCCCTTTGTCGAATGTGAATAAAGATTACTTCCACGGCGAGCGCCCGTTTTGGAATGAACTCACCGAACACCCCAATTACGACGAGTATTGGCAAGCCCGCAATGTATTGCAGCACCTCAATGATGTGAAACCTGCAGTTTTAGTTGTAGGCGGTTGGTACGACACCGAAGACTTGTATGGTCCATTAGCCACATATCAAACCATGTCGAACAACAACCAAAAAGACAATGTACAAATTGTTATGGGGCCTTGGTACCACGGCCAGTGGATACGTGATAACGGCGAAAACATGGGTGAAGCGCAACTGGGCTTTGAGACCAGTGTGTGGTTCAGAAATAACGTGTTGCTGCCATTTTTCGACCAACACCTGAAAACCGATAGTAAAAAGGCATACAACCCAAAAGCCACTGCTTTTGAAACGGGTGCAAACCGCTGGCGTCAATTCGATCAGTGGCCACCGAAAAATACCCAAGCCAAAACCCTGTACTTGGCAGATGGCGAAAAGCTAACAGACAACAAGCCTAAAGTAAGTAATAGCTTCTCAGATTATATCTCTGATCCGAACAAGCCGGTTCCGCACTCGGCAGCGGTTAGCCGTGGCTGGGACCGCCCGTACATGGCTGAAGATCAGCGCTTTACCGCTCGTCGTACTGATGTGCTTGTATTCGAAACCGACGCCATGACTCAAGACATGACACTCGCTGGCTCAGTAGATGTGGATCTATGGGTATCAACGGATAAAACAGCAGCAGATTTTGTGGTGAAGATTGTTGATGTGTTCCCGGGTACCGATGAAAACACCGATAAAATGGATACTGCGACAGGTGATCGTCACGAGCTTGTGCGTTGGGGAATCATTCGCGGGCGCTTTAGAAACAGCTTCACCAACCCTGAGCCCTTCGAGCCTGGAAAACCCACTAAAGTCAGTTTTGAATTGTACGACTTACTCCACGATTTTAAGCGTGGTCATAAGTTACAAATTCAAATTCAGAGTTCAATATTCCCATTTTTGGATATGAACCCGCAAACCTATGTGGAAAATATCTTCTTTGCTAAAGAAGAAGACTTTGTTCGTGCCCAGCACCGTGTGTATCACGATAAGCAACACGCCAGTAAGATCAGCTTTAACATCTTACCTACGCAATAGAACGAACCTCACAAACACAAAGGCCGCTAAAAGTAGCCTGTCTCTTGATCACAAGTCAGCCTCAAGAGAACGGGCCAAATCGTAACCTTCAAGGATGGTTTGTAGTTTGAACCATCCTTCCCATAGGGCTTTTATTGACGCCTTGCCTGTCCTTTTAGTATCTTTCCACCCGCCAAGCCTGGCAAGGTGCTCATAAGCCCACTTTATGCTTGGGGGAGTCGATGGTATTGTTTTACTCTCGTTTTTCAACCACAGTAATTTCCACGCTTTGGGCGATAGAACCTGTTCAC